>CAZWZR010000022.1:0-13691 GCA_964638365.1 uncultured Thermotogae bacterium
ACTCCCCTAAAAGCCAGGACGGCTAATACGATAACAACTGCCAGGCCGCCACCAAAACCGATTATCGTTCTTAAGGGAGCTCTGACTGCCAGGGTTCCTACCAGCAGTACTGTCTCAACTCCTTCCCTAAAAACGGCTAAAAAAGCGAGCGAAGCCAGGCCGAACAACTTTCCCCGGGAGAGAGACGTATCGATTCTTTCCTGTATTCTAGCCTTAATTTTATGTGAAGTTCTGGCCATCCAGACTATTACGTAAGTGAGGACCGCTGCTGCTGATAGTGAGGCGATCCCTTCGAATATCTCCTGCTGGCCACCTTCTAGCGATGTGGCAGCCGAAAAGAAGAGCCACCCAAGGAGACCACTCGCCACTACGGCCGCTGAAGCACCGGAATAGATATATTTGTTGAACTGACCTTTTTTTATCTTGGAAAGGTATGCTACCATTATTCCTATGATTAGCGCTGCTTCCAGAGCCTCTCTAAAAGTTATTAAAAAGCTTGATAACATTTTTCACTCTCCTCGTTAAATTTAGGTTGACCTCAATTATTATAATAATTGTTATTACTCGGTCAAGTGATTTTCTATAAAAAAACCGAACACGTCAATCCGCTGTCCATAGAACTAGAGACACCGAATTTAGGATAAGTGAAAATCATAAAATTGATCTTATGCAGATCTAAAAAGGGTTTGCCTTCAGCGAAAGCGGCAGAGAAAATACTCTACCTTGCGACCAGGAAAAGAAAAACAACTGGTAGAGAAGATTGAAAAGTTTAAGAATCAAAGCCCAAACTGGGCGAAAAATTCACGGACCGTTATGATTCGAAAACATGAGAACAAACTACCGTAATTAATTCAGTTGATTTTTCTATAATCGGGAGATCGAAATAGAGATGCCCAAGCTTTTGAATAGTCGAAGAGATGTTCGACTTTTATCTTGGGTCCAGCCCTTAAATAAAGCGAATTAAATTAGTTTTGTTTCTGGATAAAATTCTCAGACGTTTTCAATTGTAGCATACCGTTCGTCTTCCTCGCTGTGTTCGAAATAACAAAGCAGTGATCCCTTCGAAATAGTACAGCTTCTTTTGACTCCGTTGACTGTACCCACCACGTTGACGAATTTTTCATCCTGCCACTTTACTACACCAGCCAGCGTCATTCCGTTCGTAAGCATGAAGTTCACCGGGTCTCCTGAATTTATGTATTCATTTAACTCCGATTCGTGATTTTTATTCACCGTGTTCCACCTCCTGATTTATGGTTTAGCCCAAATTAACCAACTTTTGCGTACATGGCTGGCTTAAGTCCTAGTTCTTCGCGTTTTGTTTTAATCTGATCGATCATTATTTTTGCACCTTTTTTGGGGTCTTCCTCAAAGGCAAATTTCGCCCCGACCAGGTCCTCTATACCGTCCGTAAGGAAATTCATAACGTTTTCGGAGCCGGTAACCGGAAACGGCTCGTTGAGAAGCGTAAACACACCGGAGGCGACGAAGTAGAACCCTATAGAGACGGCTTTTTCACTCATCCATTCCGGTGCAGCACCCGCAACTGGCAGGTCCGAAATATCGTTTCCCAGCCCCCCTTCTTCGACCATGTTTGTGAGCAGGGTCAGGATTCTGCTGTTGTCAACGCAGGAACCCAGATGGAGCACCGGTGGTATCCCGACAGCTCTGCAGATCTCCTCCAGGCCCTCGCCCGCAAGGTCGAAAGCAACTTCGGGTTTCATTAAACCGGCTTTTCCGTCCGCAATTGCTGAACAACCTGTCGATACTACGAGAACGTCGTTCTTTATAAGCTCTTTTGCCATTTTCGTGTGGTTGTAATCGTGGCAGGTATCGGGGTTGTTACAGCCTACTATCCCGGCTGCGCCGAGCAATCTCCCATCGATAATAGCGTCGTTGAGCGGTCTGTAAGTCGACCTGTAAGTACCGCCGAGAAAGTCAAATACCGATTCCGAAGTGAAACCGCCAATAAGTTCTTCGTTCTCTTCAGGTGCTGTAATGGTCTCGGGGTCTCTATTCTCAAAATTTAATACTCCTTTTTTCACTATCTCTTTTGCGGTTTCCAGGGCGTGCTCCTCGGAGAACTCTTTGTGTTCGACTCCCGGAAATTTTGCCTTTGAAGAGGTACTTACCAGATCAGTATGATAGTTTTCTGCAGTTTCCGATAGAGCAGGCATGATACACTGGACGTCAACCATCATCAGGTCAACCATTCCGGTCATTATTGCTAGTTCCTGCTGGAGAAAATTACCCGCAACGGGTATTCCGTGACGCATGAGTATCTCGTTTGCTGTACAGCATATGCCGGCCACGTTAATACCATCTGCGCCGCTTTCCCCTGCGAGCTCGACCAATTCGGGATCGTTTGCGGCCTGGACAAAAACTTCCGAAAGAGCCGGCTCGTGTCCGTGTACTATTAAATTGACGGAATTTTCGTCAAGGACTCCCAGATTGACCCTTGCCTTCAGAGGTTCCGGAGTTCCAAACAGTACGTCCTGGACGTCGGTTGCGATCATTGTTCCGCCCCATCCGTCTGCCAGTGCACACCGTAGCCCCTGTTTGAGTACGTGACGGTAGTCCGTGTCTACCCCCATATGGGTCCGATGCATTGTTTCTACTACTTCCCGATCTACTCCCCTGGGCAATAGGCCCTCCTCTTTCCAAACCTCGTACCTCGCGTCCGGAGCCCGTTCGGTTAGAGTTATGGAGCCTTTCTGTCGACCGAATTCCCTTAAACTTTCTTCGGCGACATTCTTTGCCAGACGTTCCTTTTTTCCATTTTCATCTTTTACATCGAAGTCGCTCGCCAGTTTTTTAAGTTTGTCAGGATCTTTTACCTCGTAGTCGGGGTTATCCCCTTCTGCTGCTTCCATCAAAGTTCCCACTACGTCCCGACCGTGGTCGGAATGAGCAGCCGCGCCTCCCGCTATCATCCTAACGAGATTTCTCGCCGCTATTGTATCGGCCGTAGCACCACATACTCCCGTTTCCGACTTCCCGGGGATAATCCTGCACGGTCCCATGTTACAGATCCTGCAGCAAATACCTTTCTTGCCGAACTCGCACTGGGGCTGCATGTCTTCGTAACGGTTCCAGGCGGTATGCAGCTCCTCGTTTTCCTCCGCGGTATCCAGTAACTCCAATGAGGCGGGATCTACACTTTTCTCCCCGTTCCCTTCTTTTTCGCTATCGGACATATCTCCTCCTCTCGTAGATTAAGGGCAAGTTCCTGGTTAAGCCTGCAGTTACAATTATTGGTTCATTCGATAAGTTTCGACGTAAGAGTCGTTATAGATTTCTTCGTTCAATATCATCTCTCCGGTTGCCACCGACTTCATTAACTCGTCGTCGAGTACGTTGCATATCGCAGCATCGAGCCCCACTGCCATTGCCATAACTAGAAACGTCCTATTAATCAGGCTTTTTTCCGATGCGTCGGAAGACATATTGCTTACCCCCAGGGAAATATGGGGTGGCGGGTCGGAAATATTGGAGAGCTGGTTGATGGACTCAAGCAGGTTGGAGGCCTGCTCTTGCATAAACTTCAACGGCATGGCAACCGGATCAATAAACAGGTCCTCAACGTCGAGACCGTGTTCGTTGGCCTTTGTAAATATCTTTGCCGCAAGTTCCAGCCTTCCGTTTACGTCCTGGGGGGCGCCCTCCTCACCGCTGGTTATCCCGATTATCGACGCATCGTATTCCACTGCCAGCGGTATAAGCTTATCCAGCTTCTCTTCCTGAGCCGTAGTGGAGTTTATTAAGACCTTACCGTTACATTCTTTTAGCGCTGGTTCTACGATTTCAGCTTTTTGAGAGTCGATTGACAAAGGAGTGTCCACCACTTCCTCGACGACCTCGACGAGCCAGACCATGTCAGCGGGATCCTTCGATACCGCCCCCATATTTATATCAAGGTAATCGGCGCCAGCATCCGCCTGTTTCCTCGCGAGGCTCCTTATTTCGTCGGGCTCTTTGTTCTGGAGAGCCTCCTTGACGTCACTAAAACCAGCGTTAATTCTTTCTCCAATTAATATCATCTATTGCCTCCTTTAATTAACTTGAACCTTTTCCGCTGACGTCACCCATCATCCTGTCAATCCCCCTGTTGACCTCCTTGAGCGCTTTCGGGTGTCTCATTATGACCAGATCGGCCCCGGACTGGAGATAGGTAAAGGCAGTTGTTGCTTCCCACATGGGTCCTCTTTTCCCCTCGTCACCCCAGTTGGGCTTTTCCTCTTCGGATATTTTCGCTTCCTTTGTCTTCCAGACTTCGCCGCCGATATTTGCCAGCATCGGCTGGGCCATTAACCTGTCGCCCTTGAGTCCGGCAAGCCTTGTTCTTTCCATTATCGAGTAGACGTACTCAATTCCGTAACCCAGCGCGGGAGAGTTTGGAAACATAACTATATTTTCGAGATCAAACCCAACATCAAGAGCAAGCGTATTAACCTGCTTTGCTATATTGATGTCGACGGGCGATTCGGCGATGACCTTGTGCCCGTCGGCCTTTCCCAGCGCGGATAAAGTTCTGTGGTTGTCCTCGGTGATAGTTCCGAGAAGACAGTTCTCCCCTTCAGCTGCCGGGGAGACGAGCGTGAATACCTCGTTGTCCTTGTCTTGGTCACCAGAGCCCCAGATAATCAGCGGTAGTGACGTCGCTTCGAGTACTTTCTCAACTGTTTTTGCTGCCTCTTCGGGGGTTCTGTCTTCCCCGTAAGGGTCACACCCCTTCAACTTAAGACATAGCAGATCGGGATTGAACTCCTCTTCGCATTTTTGAGACCATTCGACAGGATCGCCAAGCACTCCCTCGAAAGGCTTTTTTGTGACCTCCGGCCAGCTTTCCGGCCGGACGTCCCAGACCTCGAATGCAGTAACCGGACGGTTCGGTATTGAACCTTCGAAACCCAGATAAGGCATTGCCGTCTGCCCCCCTATAGTAACGGTTTCCCGTCGGGTACCGCCTTCTTCGGCAGTGGCGCCGACCTTCACAGTACTAATTTCGTTTTCCCAGTTTGAACTGACATCTGGAATTTGCATAAATGGGAACCTCCAAATAAGGGTAGTCCGTGTCAATCACCAGGGTTTGAAGCATTTACAGGGTTCGGAACAAAATCGGACACGATTTGACTTACGGCATCTGAAGCAGGAGAGTCCCGGGGAAGTTTATCTATCGATTTTCCGTTCCAGCATAACTCTCTAATTTCCTCGTCCCTCGGAATTTCGCCGAGCAGTTCCATGTCTAGCCCCTCGATTTGTTTAACTGATTTCTCGGGAAGCTCTCCGATTACTCTATTCAGGACCAGATATTTAGCCCCCACGTCGATTTCAAGTTCTTCAATCAGCCCGGAGATTCTTTGGGCTGACTTCAATGCCACGGGATTTCCATCGCTAACTACTAGCAACGCGTCGATACCCGCCGTGGTTCTGCGGGAAAGATGTTCCAGCCCCGCCTCGTTGTCCATGACCAAATAGTCGTAGTTGCGGGAAAGGTTAGTCAGATATTCTCGAAGAATGTTGTTCACGGCACAGTAGCAGCTGGGACCCTCACCTCTCCCCATGACAAGCAGATCTTTACCCTTTCCTTCGGCTAGAATTTGCTGCAGGTTGAGTTCCATCCATCTCTTCTTCGTCATTCCGGGAGGCACTTGATCGCGGTCGTGAAGCAGGTCCGCTTCGAGCTGGCCTATGGTACCGTCTACCTCGAAACCCAGAAGTTCGTTCAGGTTGGCGTTTGGATCCGCATCTATGGCGAGTACCGATCCGAGTTCCCTTTCTACGAGTTCGTTTACGATTAATCCGGCACAGGTCGTCTTTCCAGTTCCACCTTTGCCGGCGACTGCCACGGTAAAGGCATTGGGGCTCGCTTTATTAATGCCCTCTTCGCCCATGCTGACTCGATTCAATTCAATCACCCCCTGCGTTTTTCACCGCTGACACGGAACTAAACTGGTTCAGATCCGTGTGGGGCAAAAACTTGGCGGCCGTAAATTCCTCGAAATAATTGGGGTAGTCGATAAGATCGTAATAGGTAACGGATTTTGATATTTCCTGACTTTCTTCGTATGCCTGCTGCGACAGTAAAGCCATTTTTGCTCCAATTATCGACGTATTGCCGACGTATTTGATTTTTCCCGAGTCTATATCCGGTATGAGGCCGAGGATTTTTGCTTTGTCGCTATCCAGATAGGACCCAAAACCTCCCGCGATCAGGAGCTGATCAAGGTCGTCCAGTTCGAGGTCGAGACTATTGAGGAGAATTCTCGCACCGGAATAAATAGCTGCTTTGGCATTTATTAAATTCTTTATCTCTGATTGATAGACCGCCACCTCACCGTTCCGTTCGGTTTTTGAGGGCTCCTCGAGAACGAATTTTAGCTCTCCTTTTTCTTCTTCGATTCTGTCAGAACTTTCGGGGACCAGCTTACCCTTTCTGTTCACGTAGCCCCCTTCAAACATTACTGCTACCAGATCTATCAACCCGGAACCGCAGATACCTTTCGGTTTTGTGTCGCCTATGACTGAATAAAGTAGTTCATCTTCCACGAACTCCACTTTATCGATTGCACCACGACTTGCCCTCATGCCCGACCTAATTCCCGTACCCTCGAAAGCGGGGCCGGCCGAGGCGGCACAGCTCATCATCCAGTCATTATTTCCTATGAGAATCTCGCCGTTAGTACCTATATCTGTCAGCATCGTCAGCTTGTCTTCTTTATGAATTCCCGTGGAAAGGACGCCCGACGTTACGTCCCCTCCGACCCAGCCACCAATTGCGGGAATAAAATAAAGTAGCCCTCTTGGATTGATCTTTATCCCTACTTCCGCCGCTCTAATCGGTGGCGGTTTAGTCGTATTCGGTACATAGGGCTTCTTCCTTATATGGGAGGCTTCCAGGCCGAGCAGGAAATGCAGCATCGCGGTATTTCCGGAACACATAATAGAGGTAACGTCTTTGAGGTCTATCTGATTCCTATCCACCAGCGCGTATATGAGCTCGTTGATATCGTCCGCAAGTGTTTTTTGGAGTGCTTTTCTTCCGTCGTCCTCCGAGTGACGGATTCGCCGAGTGACTTCTTCTCCGTATTTCATCTGGGAGTTGTACTTTGCCTCCGCATCGACGGTTTCGTAGGAAACTAGGTCGAGAAGGTGAGCTACGACCGTCGTGGTGCCTATATCTACAGCCACGCCGTAGTTTGTATCGGAAGTATCTCCGCCTTCCAGCTGGATTACTTCCGTCGTATCACCTCGACGCCCCAGAGTAGCCGTCACCTTCCAGTCGTTGTCTCTAAGCAAGGAAGAGGACCTCTTAAACACTTTTAAGCCAGTCTGCATTATGGGAATATCTTTTTTCCTCCGGAGTTCGCGATATATCCTCCGGTGGTCGGAGAGGTTGTCCTGTAACGTCGGCTCCGGAAGTTCCAGGTAGTGTTTCTCGACCAGGGGTTCGTATTTTACCGAGCTTCCAACACCGTCGGAGGTAAGAGCCCGAAACCTCTGAGCGTCCTCGTCGATAAGTATTTTTCCCTCTGCCGCGGTGCTTTCGGGGGGAATGGTTACTTCCAGATCGCCTTCCACCACCGTCTGGCAGGCAAGCGTGTAACCTTCTTTTATTTCTTCTCTTGTAAGCGAGGAAGTGGAACCAACTTCCACGTCTCCGCCCTCCACTACGAGTTTGCACTTACCGCAAATACCTTCTCCCCCGCATATACTATTTAATCGGATATCAGCTTTCGAAGCAGCATCCAGCAGGTTCGTCTTTCGGTCAACTTCGACCTTGACTTCCCTGTCTAGATAGGAGAATTTTACTTTAGCCACTTTCTCCTCCGTCTTTTAGGCTTCCCATTCCTGCCTGAGGAACCTTGGAAGGCTTGCAGCGTCTTCGGGACCGACTATTACTTCCCACCCGCCCTCTTCCTGGACGGTCATTCTTAGCATTCCCACGAGACCCGGTATAATCAATTTGTCGTGATCGACCTTATCCATGGGGCCCTGGTCTCTTACCGTATTTACGATACCTTCTCCGGACAACTGATCGTCCGCGTAGGCATTAAGAACCCCGAGACCGTCGGTATCCATAACCGATATATATGCGGAAAAGCCACTGTCGTCCACCTCGCCCTCAAGGCTATAATAGGTGAGCTGAAAGTTTGTGGTAAAGAGAACGGGGGAATCCGGACCCGGATTACCGACTTCGTAAAGCTTTGCTTCTACCGAATTCTGAACTTGAGGGTCGATGTAAATGTGCTGTCGGACGGTAAGAAGCGGAAGTATTTGCCAGGGTGAAACTGTTTCAACTGTCACTATAGAGGCATATTTCAAAATATGACCCGCTCCATCCGCGACAAGCTGAACCGGATCATCCGAATTTACTTTGCCGAATACCGGGTATCCAAGTGGCTTAAATTCTTCCTCCACTGCCAGCCTCCTGAGTTTCGTCAGGTTTTCAATTTGCTGGCTTATTCCTTCAGCACGAGGCATCAGCACCATGTCTTCCACGCCTTCTGCGAGTATCTGATCGGTAAGCTCGGCTAGCTCGGATAGGTTTTCCGCTGAAACTGTCAGGGAAACCTGGTGCTCGTCCGCCAACTTGACCATCGATTGCCAGTTTTCGGTGGTGGCGACTCCTATAAGGGGATTTCCGGCTGGTAAATTTTTCAGTCCTTCTTCGACCGCTTCCGGTTTCATAGATTCGATGTAAACTGGGTAACTTGAGCGTTCTTTTATCCTGTTTACCAGCTCTCCGAAGTCTTTCGGAGAGCGAGCCGAATTTTTTATAGTTAACAGATCGACGCCGATTTCCTCCCCCACACGCTCAAACTGGAGCCCGTTAGCGGTTTCCACCCTTTCCATTATCTCGGGATCCTCGAGTGAATCGTTGATTTCAGTTCCGATGGCTGTGGGTCGATAAAACTTCTCTTCGTGCCTGTACTGGACTGTCTCACCGCCAACTTCTATCTCGTGGTTCCCGTCACCAATCGTGACTATCCTCATTGGAGGTGCGGAAGAAGCGGCTAACGTCTCCTCGGCATCCGAAGATACGTGAGGACACTGGTCGAGTGAAACCTGCTTGCTGGCAAGTTGCATGGCGAAAGCCATACAGGTGGGAAAATTACAGTCCCCGCAATCGGTCCCCGGCAATTCCTGATAGATCTCCATTGCACTTAAGTCAGACATTATTTTTCCTCCATTTACGAGGGTTTATCTACATCATAGCTTCCATCTCTAAAGCTGGATGGTCGACTTTCTCGAGGTACTCTACTACCTGTGACGCCTCCACGGCGTCTTCTTCCGTGGCAATCTTGCCAAATAGTTCAGGCTTCCCGACCTCTTTTAGTTTCTCTTTTAACCTACCTTCGATCTCGTCTTTCAGGGTTGAAGGCATCCATACCACTCTCTCCAGACCGGCGTGGCCGTCAGGAGAGTCGGCGGATATGAATTTATCTGAAGTAATATACATCTTCCCAATACCGATAAAGCCGGGCGTCTGAACCCCACCTCCGACCTGACCTGCCATGGTGGAGAAGCTCATCCCGATAGGAGTCATATCGGGATATTCTCGTGATACTATCATGACCCCATTCGCCTGAGGTAAGACTGCTGCTATACACTCGAAGCAGCCACAGGAGGTCATTGGGTCCTTTATCATCGAATAGGCGCTAAACCTCTTTAAGTTGCCGTCGGTTTCTCGGGCGAGAAATTCATTTACCCCCTTCCACTGCCCGTACTCTTCGTCTATCGGTTCACCTTTTTCGACCGGCTGGTTTGGCCCCTGAGGATCCATTTCGTGGCCCGCTTTGCAATCCAGCCACGTATAGGCCCCGCAGAGCCCCAGCCGTTCGGGTGTCACTATACATACGTGATCGGGAGCATAGGTCTGGCAGAGCGTACAGGAATAGAAAGTATCGACGTCGGAGTCCTTCATGCCGAGAATCCGTTCGTCTCGCTGGTGGTAAATCTCTTTTGCCCTTTCGAGTGGATCCTGAATCTCTTCTTTGTCCGTAATCAACCTGACCTGAACCTTGTCAATCACGGAAGAAAATTCCTCTTTTATTTTGGAGATCAGAATCGTCCCGAAATCCTTCAGTCCGAAACCTTTTTCGTAGCTGTCTTTGCTTATTCTGATCCAGGGGATGGCGCGCTGACCCATGTGGAAGATCCCGCCGGCCCAGCTTATGAATTCGTGAAACCGCCTTTCGACTATCGTTTCGAAATCCTCCTTGAATTCCCGCCCGGCTACCTCTACGACTATTCCAAGGGGAAGAGCTTCGCCCTCGTCTGCTCCCTCCTCCAGACTGGGACCGACGAGCTCGATCTTCCCGTCTTCAACCCCCTCCATCGGCCTATTTCTTAGCAATTCGAAGGCAGTACTGGATTTACCTCCGAACTCGACGTACATCTCCTCTTTTCTGACCGACTCGCCTTCAAATCCTGCTCCGAAGGGCACGGGTATATCGACTTCGGTTACCTCTATTTCCAGGTCCCGAACTTCTACAGCCTTGCTGACGAGTTTATCCGTGGGTACTGAAGAGACCACGTGTTCGTATTTGCAAATACCCCTGGGAAGAATTTCGGGAATATCGACGTCGGAGATCGTAGGAAACCCGAAGTTGATGGCCCCCGCAGCGGTCGCGTACTTTTCGTCCGTTAACAGCTGCCCGTCCTGGGCCTCTTCGTCCGACCCCAGCGCCAGCACAAAAGCGTGTACGGTATCTTTGTTGTAGAGAAGTATATCCTTTGCCTCTTCCAGTCCTCCGGGTTCCTTACCCCCGAAAGTAAGAGCCGCCCGGCAGGCAAAGTTGAGGGCGTGGACGGTTGCAGAGGTTGATTTTCCGTAAGGGACCAGAAAAGTGTCCCAGCCCATTTCAACGCCTTCTTCGGCTAGTTGTTCTGCCATGCTTCTGCCGTTAGTCGAAGAAGACATGAAAACGAGTATGTTCTTTTCCCGGAGCCTCTCCGCCAGCCTGACGGCGTCTTCACTGGTCGGTGCGGCACCGACGATCGCGGCAAACCCGGGCATTCTACCGTCGACAAGCTTTATCCCCTGAGTTCTAAGCGTCGAATCGTCGGTAAATCCCAGCCATGGTTCTTCGGGTTTATCTCCGTTGAACAGTTTGAGTGCCTCAATAATCTCCTGGGAAATAAGTGTGGCGATCCCGGCGTCCAGTGCCTTGCCCAGGTACGGAGTCCATAGATTTCCATCGGGCTCCTCTGGAAGAAGACTCCTTGCTCTCTCAAGCGGCTTCTTCATGTCCCTTATAGTTTGAACCTTTTCTCCGGTCAAAGATAAAATTAACGGGAGATCGTACCCAGTGTTCGGAAAAGAAACTTTTTCCTCTCCCCCCTTCTTTTCTCTAACTTCTTCCCAGGCGTTTTCGGCCCGAGAAAAGTACTTGTGAGCACCTCTAACTGCTGCCGCCGATATTACCTTGGACATTTCTACCTCCAGGCAATAAGGTCCGAAAGTTAACCGGATACCCCCCTCAGTTAGGAAGGGTCAATGTCGATAACCTTACATAACCTCTCGAGCAAGACCGGACCACAATACTTTGACTGAATCTCTCAGCGAACTGCTTTCCAGAGACACGGCTTCACCACTTTGACTGCTCCTTCTTATATCTTCGCTATAGGGAATAAAACCCAGGGGTTCCTCATCCAGAGCCTCGAGTAGAAACTCCCTGTCCGCTGTTCCCCTGACTTTGTTACAGACGGTATAGATAGAGTCTATACCGACGTCAGCTGCCAGATCTTCGATTCTCAGCTTCGTTTCTATACTTCTTCGGTCGGGTTCAACCACGGCAAGCAGGGCATCAACTCCTTCTCCCGTACCCCTGCCAAGATGCTCTATTCCGGCCTCCATGTCCACTAATACTATTTCGTCTCTGTCCAGGACGAGATGGTTCAATACCTGACGCAGGAAAGCATTTTCGGGACATGTACATCCTCCGCCCCCGGACCATACAGTTCCAAATACCATCAACTTAACCCCGTTCTTTTCTACGTAGAATTTATCCGGTATATCCTTTACCTTTGGATTCAGCCTGACAAGCCCGCCACCACCAGCTCTCTCCGCGATTAGATCCTCCATCTCTACTAACGGGGTTACGTCATTACGGACGCCGAGACAGGAACTGAGGTTCATGTCGGGATCGGCGTCAATAGCTATTACATCACGGTCCCGGGAAACTCCGTAGAAAGCAAGGAGTGCAGAAATCGTGGACTTCCCGACTCCCCCCTTTCCCACGACGGCAACCTTCATTATGTTTCCCCCTTTGCCTTCTCAATGAACCGTTTACAAAATTCCTTTCCAAGTATCGAAATCCCCTCAGTGGTAAGGCAATCGATCGCGGTTTTCTCGAACAGGACGTTTATTTTATCCTGGAATTCGTCACCGCCACTCCAGAAAACCAGGGCAAGCCTAATTTTTGGGAGCACGCGAAAAGCATAGCCCGAGTCACCCATTTCTATCTCTTCTCCGCCTAATTCCGCCGAGACAGCCTCGAATTCGCTCTTTTTGGACTGGAAAGTTCTGGTCAACTTCAATTCGGTGTTCTTTTTGAAATTTTCAGAGTAAAACTCGCCGTGGGGAATTTCGCGAAATCCTACCCATTCATCCGATCCGGCGGGATTTTCGGTAAAAGATAGATAGTTTAAAATCAATACTTTGAGGTGATCTTCGACTTCTCCGGAAAGAGGCTCTACTGCGAATTCGTCAGGGCTTATTTTCAGTTCCCGGTTAAATAGCTTTAAACGAATATCGCCATTGAGATACCGGGCACCGCTATCAACTGCAATCTGCTCCGGAGATTTCGTTTCGAGCTTTTTGCGAAGCTTTTTTCGCTGAATCACTCAGCTTTCCCCCTTTGAATTAGGGGTGGTTAAGTGACTTAGGGTGCAATTATATTACGCTGATCCAGGAGATAGAGTCTGAGACCACCCAAATATCAATATTGTTATAACAAGAAGGATTTACAGTGTCAAGTAAAAAGGGGTGTATACTGTATAATGTGAAGATTATCACTATCACTTTGTAGAGGTCATCCTAATAACTCAAAAAAGGTGATAGCAACGACGGGGATAAATAGTGGATTACGGGTCGCGAAATTTTTTAATAAGGAAAATGCTTTTTTCCCGAGTTAAGCTGTAGAGGATGTAATCGCGTTGAACGCACAGCTACTTATACAGTCCCCACAGCCAATACACATGCTCGGGGATGGCAACATAGGTGGTTCGCCGGGTTCTTCCTGGGTTAATACTTCGGGAGAGCAGGCTGCTTCGGCCGGACAACCTCCGGCCTCGTCCGAAGCACAATGATCTGCGCGGCACAGTTCATAGTTGATAATTACGTATTTAGACGGTTGCATGCTTGTAATTACCCGCCGAATTGGTTAACAAAATCGCAAGTCGTGGAACTTTACCAAAACTTGCCGAGAGCCCCCCAGGGCACCCCCTGGGTGTGAATCGGCTTGTTGCTGGTTCTCCAGCACTCAATTCGCCCTGCTCAATTGTGCTAGGAACAAATACGACACGAGTGCTGAATTGAGCGCTGGACGATTTGCTGCTGGGTTTTGGTTTGTAAAAGACCAAAAAAGCTGCTTAAAAAGCTTTTCTACAAGCCCCGGCTCGTGGCCGGGGTTTTTGCTTATACTTTTAAGTTATTATAGAAAAATAGCATACAAACGCAAATA
>CAZWZR010000023.1:0-13418 GCA_964638365.1 uncultured Thermotogae bacterium
CCGGAGAGCCACATGCGGGAGACCCGCACGTGTGGTTCGGAGGGAGGGGAGGCCCAAACGGGCCTTTCCTACCCCTATTGAAAAGATGGTACTTTCAAGTTCGTCGTGGTTAAATCTAAGAAAAATCTAATATGGTGAAAGAAATGAGTTAAATTAAAAGGGCGAGTTGAAACACTTCTCAAAAAGCTCTTAACTTTCTACTCAAAAACCTCAATAAGATCCATCTTCTTGTCAATCCGGGGCAAAAAGGATAAACTTAAACCTAGCTTATTACGATTTCGGAAACTTAACCGGTTTTGAAGCCTCTATTAACTAAGCTAGAAAAGAACTCATGGCCAAGGAGAATATAAAAGCAAAAATCGACGGTATTGCCGTCCTGAACGAGAATCGGAGATTTGAGTTTTTAGACCAATCCTTTGCGGATCTTTATGGGTTTAACGGTCCAGCCGAGTTGATCTGTAAACCCTGGAGTGAAACTTTTGCTCTTGCCCAAATAGAACGCTTCGAAGAAGAATTACTCCCGAAGCTAAAAAAAGAGAAAAAATGGACCGGAGTAATCTCTGGGCTCAAAAGGGACGGGGAGAAGTTCACTCAAAGAATATCGGCATTTTACATAGGGCAAAATAAGCTCATCTTTCTGGTAAAAAACGTCACTCCTGAAGGAAGATCCATTTTTAAAGTAGGCAAACCGGAATACAACTGGCCGGAAGCGATTGAGTCCACTCCAGACATAGTTGCGATAATATCCCCAAATTACGTTATAGAAAAAATCAACGACCCCGGGGCGGAAAGACTTGGAATGACGGTAAATGAAGTGGAAGGTAGAAAATGTTACGAGGTAGTTCATAGGCTTAAATCACCGATCAGGGGTTGTCCATGTAAGCAGGCAATAGAATCCTGTCAGGCCGGGATAGGTGAAGTTGCGGAGGACGGGACTAACTACGTCGTTACGGCCTTTCCTCTAGTAGATAAAAGAGAAGAATTAACTGCCTTTCTACATACAGTAACACAGGTAAACAAAAAACCACCCAGTGAGCTAAAAGCCTGCGAATTTTTCATCAGGGAGTTGGACAAATTATCAAATAAGGATGAAATATATTCATTTTTAATCCACTTCATTCGAGAGGTTCTCAATCCTACTAAGACCACGCTCTACGAAAAGACTCCCAACGGGCTGGAATGTGTGCTGCAGAGCGGCTATAGACGGGACATGGTTGGGGAAAACCTATCTTCTTCTGGCACTGGAGCCAGAATAGAGACGCTTGAAAAAGACAGAAGTACTTACATACCCGACGTCGACACCAGTGAAAACTATATCAGATATGACCCAGAGGTAAGGTGTGAGTTCGTTGCCCCGATTTCTACTCCTAAAAAGAGTCTCGGCGTTCTAGATATTAGAAAACTGGAGACGGATTCCATAACACCTTCCGAGAGAAACCTGATTGAAATTATGGCCTCAGAAGTCGGTAAGGTTTTAGAAAAGCTAACAAATCTCCCCTGAACTGGTCGAAGCATAGACCCGCAGCCGGCCAGAAATTTGTCAGCTATAGGGTTTTCTCAGGCTAATTTCTACCGGTTATTCCCGGATAATCTTTCCATTCATGGTTAAGAGCTAATTATTGCGGTTGCTCTACAGGGGGAAGCTTCCAATCCCTTAAGCTCTAAAGGTAAAGAGAAAAACAGTATTTCCTCTGCCTGGTTTAGTTGATCCAAATTAGCCAGGTTTTCGACAATAGGTATTCCCCCTGAAAGTAGAAGCTCATGGTTTTCGTGGGATTCACTGCCCAGAGGGTCTATGCTCGGGCAGTCCGTTCCATAACATTTGATACCATGGTCCAGGAGCCAGTTCACGAGATTAACTGAGGGAGTTGGAAAATCCTTATAGTACCGATCGTCTCCTTTTAGGTCCTGTAACCCAGAATTCAAAATAAAAACCTCGTCCTGGTTGAGCGTAATTCCCGATTTTTTTACTTCCTCCAGTTCGATTGTTTGTCCTCTGGGTTTATCGTCAGGCTGATAAACAACAGCCTCTCCTAAGAAGTTTGTGAGTGGTAATTCATCAATTGTGGCACCACCTTTAATGAAATGACTGGGGGCGTCGACGTGAGTCTCCGTGTGAAGGTTCATGCTGAGTCGAGATAGGTTAACATCATCATGGGGTAATTCGGAAAGTTGAGTAAATTCCGGCCCTCGATCACCTGGCCAGACGCTGCTTGACGGTGATACCGAATAAGTCAAATCGACAAGCTGATCAAATTCTTTGCTCAGTAACTTTGATTTAAAGTGATTTTCCATAAATTAATTACTCTTATAATGCTCATTCTACCAAAATTAGCCGAGAGTGCCCAGAAAACTTGCCCTGGGGCAATCTCGGCAAAATTTGGTAGTGGCCTGGTAACGGTTATAGGCCAAATTCGAAAACGCGAAGTCCCTTCTTTTAAGGATTGGAACTGTCGATTTTACCGGAACCCAGGGCATTCAATGATAGAATACCCCGAGTTTCGGTAATTGGTTTGAATTGCTTTTTCTCGTCTTTAGTTACAAGAGTGACGGGCTAACCGCTAAAACTCGTTACTCAAGTACAAATGGTGTTTTTAAGCTCGTTAGAGCTCACCTATTTAGTCCGGCAGCATTTTCAAGAGATCGAGCTGTATGCCTGAAAGAATGGCTTCCCTTAAACCTCTGGCAACCATATCCGCGTCTTTTTCCGTTCTTCCGCCCTTTTGGTAATCTATGCCGCGGCCAATAACTACGGGAACCTGTTCCGAGGTTTGACCAAAGTGCAGAGCGGCTGCGCTGGCTATCTCATCGGCTTTTAGGTCAACCCCACCAAATTTCGGCTTTCCGAATAAATCGTCGGCGCCGAAGTCGCTCTCGACGGGGTTAATCCCGGAAGACCCAATGGCGTTATCCGTCTCGCCTGCTCTGATGCTCACCTCGGAATCCGTGATGATTACGGCGGTTTCCTTGCCCGTTATTTCCTCTATCCTCTCTCTGATATCTTCAGCGCTCTGGTTGGGATGCTCGGGCAACAAAGTGGCTTTTCCTTCCGGAGAGTTAGACCTATCAACCCCTGCATTGGTACAGAGCCTACCGTTTCTCTTAGTTACCAGCATGGCGGGAAGGTCCTCCAGTGCTTCCTTTGCTCTCTCTTCATTATCGGCCTGTTGCAGTATATAGTCCTCCCCGAATTTGCTGACGGGAAGCGAGGCAACCACTTCTGACTCCTGCAGGATCAATTCCACTTCTTCCGGTAAGATACCGGTGGACTTAGCTATCGTTTTCGCTCTGAGGCCGGGGTCGACGTCCGAAAGGTCGACGTACCGCCCTTCGTACATGGAGACGACTTTAGAAGTTATGACAATGACGTCATCGTCTTTGATTTCTAGCCCTTCATCGTCACATGTATCCAGTATTCTCTTAACCAGGTCATCACCTTCTTCAATTAAACCGATGTTTTCCAGTCCGTAAAAAGTTATTTCTTCCATTAATTCCTCCTCTCGCCAGTTGTTTAAATCAATTATAGTATGTAAAGAGTAAGCTCCGTTGTCTTTGAATTCAAAAGATGGCTTTTTCCAGTTATGGAACGTTAGTGGTTGGGTGAAAGATAGAAGTAATAACTCAAGGTGATTTTGCCATAAGTACAAGTTATACAAGATAGGTTTCTTTATTTATTGTCGGGGTTATGCGACCTTTACCGGGTACAGGATTATGTTCTCCTCTAGACATAGGTGTATAAGGAGTTTTTGGTTCTTGGCAGACAAACCTCTTGGTTTACAATATTAGGCCGTGGCTTGAGTTCCGGAAACCGATTTTAAATAAAGTATGCAAAGAAAGCGATGGAAGCGAGTGCAAATACCTTCGATATTTTTCCCAGAACAATCGCCACAAGCCCGAATCGGATTTCAAAGGTTTCTACCGCAAATAGTGCCCCGGCTGTCATCGCGGTGCTGAGAAAAGGGACTGGAACGGCCGATAGGAAAAATATTATTAGGTAATCGTATCCGTAAGTATCGATCAGGCGAGATATAGCTTTTTCCCGCCTCTCACTCGATTTAAGCAAGCCGAGACGACTATTCTCGAAGTCTTCCGAAAGCTCGTTAGCTTTTTTCCAGTGGCGCTCAACGAAGGGGAACTTATTCTGGAGGTAGTTCCTAATCTCGATGTACTTTTCTTTCGGGATGAGGAAGTTTAGTGGAACGTAGAGCACGAATGAGCCCCAGAGGTTGATGGCAAGTGCAAATATCAGGGATTGCAGCATGGACTCGTGGGCCATGAACCGCCTAAATAGTATCTGATCCGAGGTCAACCACCACTGAAAAAACACTTTCACTACGTGAATCAGATTTTGTGGAATCATATCTTAAAAAAATAGAAACCCGATAGTCATCTTATTTTTAAAAGGGTAGTTATTTTCAGCCAAGTTCACAAAAGAGCTTTTAACAACACGTGAAGAATGACGGATCGATTTTTGAGTCGGAATACCGGAAAAGGATCGCGTATTTGGCTCCTGTATCAAATTTTAATTTGAAATAAATTTTAATTAAGATACAATTACTCAATCGGTTGAACCAGTAAATCAGGAAAGGAGGAAACTATGAAGAAAAACGTCGGCAGGATGGATAGCAAGATAAGAAATCGGTTGGGGTTGGTTTTAATTATCGTCGGTGTCCTCGGACTGGTTGGTCTTTTAAACACCGGTTTGGTGCTTGAAATCGCCTTCCTCATCGTCGGAGTTGTTGCTTTTGCCACTGGAAGTACTCGTAGTTGCGGGGTCTATTCGGCGTTGGGGGTAGATACACTCGAGGAAGAGGAATGAAGGGCCTGGTTAAACAGTATTTTACCCTAATAAGATGAGTGAAGAAAGAGTTACTTTTGTAATGCTGGGAGGCACGGGTGATCTGGCCCGTACGAAATTAGTGCCCTCGCTGTTTAAGCTTTACAGAGAGGGAGAAATAGGGGAGTTTGATCTGATAGGCACCTCCCGTAAGGACCTCTCGCGGGAAGAATACATTAACAGAGTCGGGACTTCCATCGATAAAGGCAAGGACTGGGAGGGGTTCCGGCGGAACATCAGGTTTTCCCGGCTCGATTTCTATAGCCCTGAAGATTACGAGGAATTGCGAAAGAAACTATCCAGTTGTGGAAATCATCGGTTGTTTTACCTGGCCACCCTGCCGCAGCACTTCGACGTGATTACGGATAACCTGGCGGAACAGGATTTAGTAAATGATAGCTCAAAGGTCCTCTACGAAAAGCCCTTCGGAGACGATCTCGAATCCGCACAGGGCCTGAACAAGTGCATAAGTGACCTCTTTCCAGAAGAAAAGATATATCGGATAGATCATTATCTGGATAAGGAGCTGGTCGGTAACCTGTCGGTTTTGAGGTTTTCCAATTCGATTATCGATCCCCTGCTTACTTCAGGATCGGTTAACCACGTCCAGATTGTCGCCAGCGAGAACTTTGGGGTCCTGGACAGGGGAGAGTTCTACGACAGGTACGGAGCGGTAAAAGATTTCTTCCAGAGTCATCTGCTTCAGCTTCTGTCCCTGGTCGGAATGGCACATCCAGAAAGTCTGGACGCTAAGTCGATAAGGGACGAGAAAGTCCGTGTTCTGAAGCAAGTTGAAATCCAGGACTCCATGGTTGGGCAGTACCGGGGTTATAGGGAAGAAGAAGGTGTTGACGACGATTCGCAAACGGAGACGCTTGTGACAGTGAGGGCAAATATAAATAACGAACGCTGGCAGGACGTGCCGTTTTACCTCCTGTCCGGTAAGAACCTCGTTCGAAAGTACGCTCAGGTCTACGTTCAGTTCGACCATTCGCACGTTGGCTACCCGTCCGGAGACGGTGATTTAGTACCGAATTCCCTGGTCGTGGACATCCAGCCGAATCAGGGTATATACTTCACTATAAACACCAAAGTTCCCGGGAGGATGAATACGGAACCGGCCAGGATGGAGTTCTGTCATTCCTGTCACCACGGTCCGAATACTCCCAGCGCCTATGAAAACCTTCTGGCTCAGGCGATTGCCGGAGATCAGCGATCTTTCGTCAGGTACGATGAGATCGAAGAACAGTGGAGGATCGTTGAGAGGATGGATAGCCCCGAACCGTTCAGGTACGACATCGGGGAGGTTCCTACCGAAGTGGAAGACTTCATCTCCCACGGGAGCTGGCACGAACTGGAGGGAGAGGGATCATAACTCCAGAAATTGTTTCGCCCAAACCAGTGTTTGATATAAGATTAATAAACAAATGAAGGACCATATGGAGAGGATATACGACGAGGACGAAGAAGGGCTTGCCCGGAAGACGGCCGAGGCTTTCATCGGAAAGGCGAAAGAGTTACTGGTCGATAACGGGCGAGTGGTGGTGTCGCTTCCCGGGGGGCGATCCGTCCAGCCTTTTTACGGGAAAATCCCCGAGTATGCCGGAAGCCTGAAAAAAGAAAAATGGCAAAGATTGCATTTCTTCTGGACTGACGAGAGGCTCGTGCCACCTGATTCCCCCGACAGCAACTACCGGTTGGCCAGAGAACTATTCCTGGAGCGTTTGACTGAGGAAGGTCTAATTGAACCGGGTAACATACATAGGTTTCCCGGCGAGACGGACGATCCGGAAGGAGCTCTTGAGGAGTATGCAAGAGAACTGAGCCGGATTTCGGACGGTCGAATCCATCTTCCGGTGCTTGGCGTCGGATCGGACGGGCACGTGGGGTCGCTTTTCCCGGAAAAGCCACAGCTCAATGCAGATGGAAGTAAGTTCCTTCTGGTTAAGAATTCGCCCAAACCGCCAGAAGAGAGAATTACGATCTCCCCTGAAGTTATCAGGGGCTCCAGTTATCCTTTTCTCTTTTTCATTGGAGAAGAGAAGCGACAGGCATATGAATGTTTCCGGAATCAGGGGAAAACTTACATGGATTGTCCCTGTAAACTGGCACTTGGGGGGAGCACCGAAACTACTTACGTGGTTACTGATTTGGCATAGTGAAGGCAGCAATCAAGAACCCCGCCCCCAAAAGGAACGGGGTTTGTAAAAAACACGTAAAAAAACAGGACCTTTATCCCGTAACCGGGAATTGACCCAGCATCCAGTTAAGGTTACTAACCTGCTTAAGACAAACCAAAACATTTCTCTTTAACTTTGCCCAACAGGTTACCCGTCCGATAACTTTCCCCGGGTTTATATCTCAATTGGGTGCTGGAGCTAAATCAGCCGTTTCCTTCCCAGGGGGTGTTCCGGGGCTAAAAACTCCGGCTACCGCCTATTGTAGGTCTTAGATCTTTCGTCGAGAGTTCATTAGCCAGTTACTTCCAGAATCCTGTCTAAAACTTTATCCGTCTGCCTGTTCTCGTCGATCAGAATGAAGGAAAACTGGTTCCCTTCTTCGTTGTAATTTTCGACCAGCAGTTTGTCATTATAGGTATCTCCGATGTAGACGCCGCTCTCTCCGTTTACGAGAGAAGAAAGAGCTCGTGGGTCCGGTTTCTGATATTCGTCTCGAGTAACGACATTCCGGATTTCGTAATCAAGGATCTCCTCGGCCAGTTCGATTTCTTCTCTGCTCCGGCCCGTGATGTACCCAAAACTGAAGTTCTCTTCGATCTCGTCCAGGAGAACGGTATCGATTAGTGGTTCTTCCCGCCTCCATAGACCGTCTCTTTTGGGCTCACCGTTTGAGGCGTCAGACCCAAAGTAAAACCGATCAAACCTTGTTTTTACCTTGCTCCTGCCTATTCTCTCTCCAACCTGTTTTCTGATCCAGTTCAGGTCCTCACCTTTTGGAAAGTCGTCGATAAAAGACTCGAAATCCCCGGTGAGTTTAGCCAGAACGAGTCCTTCAGTGACTTTGTAGTCGTCGCCAAACCTGCCTATTTTTCGGAAAGAACGTATTGTATCAAGTTCCAAAGTATCTTCTGTCCCCATCTTGGTTAGGAGAAGCTCTCCAGTCCGCTTTACCGCCCGGTCGTAGCTGTCGCTCGGGTCAATTAGAACGCCGTCTAAGTCGAGAACGACCCACTCCCAGTTTTCCACGTTAACGCTTTTAAGCTCTTCTAAGTTTGACATCTATTCCTCCTCGCTAATCGACTTTTGAACTGATAAAGTCATTTAAGTTCTTGATCAACCTATCGTTTTCGGATTCCGTTCCTACCGTGACTCTGATCTTGTCCTCAAGCCTACCCGAAAACTCCCTTACCGCTACCCCCCTGGACCCGAGGTATTTGCCGGCGTCGAGATCCATCAACAGGAAGTTAGCTTTGCTCTGGACCGCAAATTCATTGAATTCCTCGTAGATTCTCTCCCGTTCATCGATTATTCGGTCTATCCTTTCCCGAACCACGTCGTAGTTTTCCAAAACCACCTTGGCGATCCCTGCCGAAGTGGAGCTCAGGTTATAAGGGGGCTTTACTCTGAGTAGTTTCTCTGCGGTTTTCCCATGGGCGAGTGCGTAGCCTGCCCTTGCCCCTGCCAATCCGAAAGCCTTGGAGAACGTTCGCAGTACGATCAGGTTCTCGAACTCCTCGATCAGCTCGAATTGAGATTCTCCGGAAAACTCAACGTAGGCCTCGTCCAGGATCAAAGGCTTTCCGGTTTTTAATAGTTTGATCAGGGTCTCCCTGGCAAATACGTTTCCGGTCGGGTTGTTCGGGGAACAGAGGAAGATCATAGCGGCGCCATCGAGCACTTCCTTAATTTCCTTTAGCCTCAGATCGTAATTATTGGTTAAGGGCACTTCTTTAACTTCGAGCCCAGCCAGCTCCGAGTAAAACCGGTACATGGAAAAGGTCGGCGGAGCTATCACGGCGTGGTTGCCGGCAAAGAGCTGAACGGCATAAGAAATCAGCTGGTCCGAACCACTTCCGACTACCACGTTTTCCTGCTTCAAACCGTGGAAGTCAGCAATCTTACCGCGGAGTCCGTTCGAAGTTGGGTCAGGGTACCTGTTAAAGGACAAGCCCTCGAGTTTCTCGGAGACCTGACTTTTAAGTCCCGGCGGCAGGGAGAACGGGGATTCGTTTTTATCCAGCCTTATTTCGGCTTCTCTCCTCCCGGAGTCGTACGAGGAAAAATCGTCTACCGCGTCACGGATCTTCATTTCCGCCTCTCTTCCAGTTTCGCCATGACTTCTCCCAGTTCTATCCCTCGGTCCCTGAGCAGGACCAGCAGGTGGTAGAGCAGGTCGGCGGTTTCCGCTACAAGGTTCTCTTCGTTGGGGGAAACTACGACCTCTATCGCTTCTTCCCCTACCTTTTTCCTGATTTTTTCGCTACCCTCTCGGAAGAGATCGGCAGTATAGGAGTCTTCTGGTCTGGACTCCTTCCTGTTTTTTACCACTTCCTCGAGCTCCTTCAGAACGTTCAAGGAGTAATCGATACTTCCCTTTTCCACTTCCGGTTCGCCGAGTTGTCGGTAAAAACAGCTATCCTCACCGGTATGACAGGCCGGGCCCTGCTGGTCCACGACAAGCAATAATGCATCCTCGTCGCAGTCGACTCTTATCTCTTTTACCTCCTGGGTGTTTCCGCTGACTTCCCCTTTCTTCCTGATCCTCTTCTTGCTCCGGGAGTAATAGTGGCCGTAACCGGTGGAGAGGGTCAATCGGAGCGCTTCCTCATCCATGTAAGCCAGAGTGAGAACATCTCCTTCTGAACTTTGCGCGATGGCAGGGATCAGCCCGTCCTCGCTCCAGTCTATCGTACTTGTGAGTTCATTGAGTTTTTCTGACATTTAAACCCTCCCGGGAAACCCTCTCCTTTACCTCGCTTACTTCGTATTCTCCGTAGTGAAAAATCGATGCGGCGAGTGCGGCGGCAGCGCCCGAATTAAATGCGTCTACGAAGTGTGACGGTTTACCCGCTCCTCCGGAGGCTATGACTGGTACCTCCACTGAGTTTGCGACCTCGGAAGTCAGTTCCAGGCCATAGCCTTCCTTCGTGCCGTCCTGATCCATTGAGGTCAGCAGTATCTCGCCCGCGCCAAGACTCTCCACTTTCCGGGCCCAGTCGACGGCGTAGATATCCCGTGGCTCTCGCCCTCCGTGGGTATAGACCCTCCAGCGGTCCGACTCCCTTTTCGCGTCTATTGCGATAACCAGATTTGCACTACCGATGACCCGGGCCGCTTTTTCAATCAATCCCGGGTTTTCCACGGCCGCCGTGTTTATGAATACCTTGTCCGCTCCGTTACGGGCCAGTTTCTTTACATCTTCGACGGAACGAATTCCGCCACCGACGGTGAACGGGATGTACAGTTCCCTGGCGACCTCCTGCACCAGTTCCATCAGTATCTCCCGCTTCTCGTGGGAGGCAGTTATGTCCAGGAATACCAGCTCGTCTATCCCGGCCGCCTCGTATTCCTTCCCCATTTCAACCGGGTCGCCCGCGTCCCTGATCTCCTTGAACTGTATCCCCTTTACCACCCTGCCTTCTCGGATGTCCAGAGCTGCTATTATTCTTTTAGCCAGCATCCTTACCACCGGCCGCCACGGCTTCTTTTAGCTCTATTTCCTCTTCGTACAGGGCCTTGCCTATTATCGCACCGTCGAAGCCTCGTTTTTCGAGTTTGTTCAGATCTTCCACGGCTGTTACGCCTCCCGCGTAAATTACCTCCGACCCTCGTTCTTCCCAGAAAGGTTGCACGTCGGCTATCCCGTTTAGTTTACCGTCCCGATTGACTGCCGTGAACACGAACCTGTCGACGTGCTCCTTCATCTTATCAAAGGCCTTTTCCGGGCTGAGAGAAGAGGTCTTCTCCCAGCCTTCCACCATGAGGCCATCCTCCCCGACGTCCAGGCTGACGGTTAGGCCGTCATGAATTTCGGCCGCCTCGGCCAGGAACTCGAGGTCCCGTGCCTTCGTGCCTATTACGGGGTTCTTTACTCCCGCTTCTTTTGCCTCCTTCAGGACATCAATAGACCTGAGACCGCCGCCGTACTGAACGTCGAGCCCTGTTTCGTTAATTATTTCCCGGACGGCCTTGAGGTTCTGGGGCTCACCGGAAAAAGCACCGTCCAGGTCGACCACGTGGACCGTGTCCACGTTCCGGGCGAACTTTCTCGCGAACTCCAGCGGCCGCCCGTAGGTCTGCTTTTCCTCTCTTTTTCCCTCTTCCAGACGTACGACTTCACCGTCCAGCAAGTCAATTGCAGGAAAGATCTTCATGGTTTAAAGCTCCTTGAAATTATTCATGATTCGTAGCCCGGCCTCTCCGGACTTCTCCGGGTGGAATTGTACGCCGATCAAGTTCTCCTTCCCTATTGCGGAAGGGAAACTCCTAACTTCGGCACCGGATCGGTATTCCGTGGTACCTATAACTATATCATCGGAATCCGGCTTTACCCGGTAGGAGTGAACAAAGTAGAAGTAGGTTCCGGGTTCGATTCCGGCCAAAAGCGGCGATTCATTCTCCGGAAGTACTTGATTCCAGCCGATGTGAGGTGCTGCCTCATCCGGTAAGGAGACTACTTCTCCGTCCAGGGCTCCGAGACCACGTCCTTCGTCTTCAGAACTACTCGGAAAAAGCAGCTGGGTTCCGAGGCAGATCCCCAGAAAAGGTGTACCGAAGGAGATCTTTTCAAGCAGCACCTCTCTGAGAGGCTCTAACCCAGCAGCGGCTTCCCCGAAATTGCCGACTCCGGGTAGGACTATCTTATCCGCGGCTTCGATTTGGTCCGGTTTTGATGTCACGACCCCATCCAGAGCTTTTTCCACGTTGGCGAAGTTTCCAACGCCGAGGTCCACTATAGCGATCACCGTAACCACCCCTTGGTACTGCGGGTTCTCTCCGAACTCTTCAGGGCTTCAAGGAGGGATACTCCGAGCGCCTTGAATCCGGCTTCGATTAAGTGGTGGGAGTTCCTGCCGCTTAGCTGTTTTAGGTGGACCGTTGCTTCCAGCGAACGTGAAAACCCGGCCAGGAACTGACGAGCCAGAACCGAGGAAAAGCCCTCTTCCTTCTTGGAAGGGTCGAGCTCGAAGTTCAAGAAAGGTCTGGATACGTCTATCGAGCACAGCACGAGTGCTTCGTCCATCGGGATTAGACCGCTTCCGTAGCGCGCTATTTCGGTTTCCTCTATCTCGTCCCGGATTGCCCGGCCGAGCAGCATTCCGGTGTCTTCCCATAAGTGGTGGGGTAGGTCGCCGCTGGCCTCGAGCGTTGCCGGGGTTTCCATGTAAAAAAGCAGGGTATCAAGCAGGTGGTCGAAGACCTCATCCCCGGTATCGATTTTCCGTTCTTCTCCCTCCCGAAACCTGACCTCAATATCGACTTCCTCAGTCGTCCTCTTCATTTTTTCTTACCTCCAGGGATTTTTTGTGATCCGTCATGCCCTCTATTTCCGCCATTCTTTCTCCAAGCTGGCTGTGACTCCTAAACTCCTCTTCGCCGGTCCAGCCAAAGCTGATCGGTTTGAGGAAGTCCCTGACGGTCAGTACGGAATCGAACCGGGCCGCTCCCCCAGTGGGCAAGACGTGGTTGGTTCCAAGGAAGTAGTCCGCGGCGGCCGATGGCGTAAACCGGCCGAGGTAGACGGCCCCTGCATTCCTTACGAACTTCAGCATTTCAGCTGGAGCGTCCGTTTTGATCTCCAGGTGCTCCGGCGCTACATCGTTTGCCCGCTCCACGCAATCTTCTAGATCGGGCTGGACCTCGACTTCGATCGATTCTCGCTCGCAGTGGTCGGCGAGTTCCTCGGAGGTGGTAAAGAGCCAGGCCCGGGAGTCCTCCCCATGTTCCAGCTGAGACTGGAGGTCGGCGAGCACTTCTTCCCTATCGGCAGTTTCGTCGGCTACTACGCAGACCTCCGAGGGGCCGGCGAGTCCGTCAATTCCAACTTCCCCGTAAACCTGTCTTTTCGCCTCGTTGACGTACCTGTTACCCGGTCCACATATCTCATCGACGGATGGAACGCCGGCTCCATACGCGAGGGCGCCGACTGCCTGGGCTCCTCCGACTATGCATACCTCTTTGATCCCGAGTAAATGGGCAGTGTACAGGACGTAAGGGTCGATTTCCCCCTTATCATCGGGGGGTGTTGCCAGGACTAGCTCCTCCACTCCTGCAATCCGGGCTGGCACTCCGGACATGATCAAGCTGGATGGAAGGGGGCGGCCGCCGGGTACGTATAACCCCACTTTTTCAATTGACCTGTAGATCCTGCCGTATATGGATCCTTCCTGGAAAAACAAATCGTCTTCCGGGTATTGTCGCTCGTGGACGTTCCTTACCCTCTCTGTAATATCTCTTATCGTTTTCCGGTCTTTTTCCGGAATTTCTTTACCGCCGGTTAGGTCTCCAACTTCAAATTTTAGAGGGCCATTATAGTCGTCAAACTCTCTCGAGTATTTCACTACCGCTTTTTTACCTTCCGTTCGAACATCGGACAGTATATCCGCCACGTAATTCTTAAG
>CAZWZR010000024.1:0-13122 GCA_964638365.1 uncultured Thermotogae bacterium
TACGACAAGGTGATAGAAACCCTCAGAAGGAAAGTAGAAGACCTGGGTTGATCCGATTTCAACCTGCCTGGATAATTATTATCAATTAAGGATAGTTCGTTTTAAGACCTGTGAAAACTCACAGTGCATAGTGGAGGTAAAAAGAATGATAGAATGGTTTAAAACGCTAAGCCCCATATATCAAGCCTTAATCGGAACGGGGTTTACCTGGCTCATGACTGCCGCGGGGGCCGGTGTGGTTTTATTATTCAGGGAAGTCAATCAGAAGGTTCTGGACTTCATGCTCGGATTTGCTGCGGGGGTGATGATTGCCGCCAGTTATTGGTCCTTGCTCGCTCCAGCGATAGAAATGGCAGCGGATTACTTCCTGCCGACCTGGATACCTGCCGCGCTAGGATTTCTCGTCGGGGGAGTCTTTCTCCGGTTAATGGACAATTTTATCCCCCATCTACACATAGGTTTTCCGGATGAAGAAGCGGAAGGGGTAAAAACCAGCCTCCACAGAAGCATATTGCTCATACTGGCTATTACCATTCATAACATCCCCGAAGGACTCGCGGTCGGAGTGGCTTTCGGAGCTCTTGCCGTGGATTTACCCTCGGCATCGCTTGGTGGAGCAGTCGCGCTGGCTCTCGGTATCGGGATCCAGAACTTTCCGGAGGGTACGTCCGTCTCCGTTCCTCTCCGCAGGGAAGGGTTTAGCAGGGCCAGAAGCCTATGGTACGGTCAGCTCTCCGGGTTTGTCGAACCAGTATCGGGCCTGCTGGGTGCCCTGGCCGTCATAGTCGTCAGGCCGATGTTACCGTACGCGCTCGCCTTCGCGGCCGGTGCAATGATATACGTGGTGATAGAGGAGCTCGTACCGGAGGCTCAGCTGGAAGGAAACGCCGACCTGGCCACCATGGGGGCGATGGTCGGTTTTACCATAATGATGAGCCTCGACGTAGCCCTGGGTTAGAAGCGTCGATCAAGATAAATCTCTTCTCTATTCTGGTTTTGCAGGCCGACCCGAATAAGACAATTGCCTGAACCGTTGCTTCTTCAATTGACGTTACACTGTCTCCCTGTTAAAGGTGGCGAGGAAGATGGCCCTTCTATCTAAACAGCCGGTACGGACGTGATTTCGGCTTAAATCGTTTTTCAATCCAGAGGTAACCACTTCAGGACCCGCTGAATCATCCTGTCCCAGTATTGCCACTCGTGGGATGCACCCTTCTCTTCCGTGTAAGTCAGTTCGAGCGAAAGTTCATCCACGGTTCTCTTAAAGGAAAGGTTGGCTTCGTAAAGGAAGTCTTCCGTCCCGCAGCACTGAAATAAACGGGGCTTTGGTGCATTGGACCTGTCGAGATTTCTTGCCAGGTGGAGAAGGTCGTTCTTGCTCCCCCGCACTCCCTCTAGATCACCAAAAACCCACTCCAGCTTCTCTCGCTCCTCCGGATCCTCGACATCCTCGACAATACTGGCCATATCCAGGGCCCCGGACAGGCTGGCAGCGGCGGCGAAGCGTTCCGTCTCTCTCAAAGCCAACTTAAAAGCCCCGTATCCCCCCATGGAGAGGCCGGCTACAAAGTTTTCATCCCTTCTTTCCGACAGAGGGAAATAGCGGTGGCATACCTCTGGCAGCTCCTTACTCAGGTAAGTCCAGTAATTTCGCCCACAGGCCATATCGGTATAGAAACTGCCCCCCGCATCCGGGATGATTACCCCCAGACCCTGTTCCGCAGCATAGCGCTCTATCGAACTCTTTCTGATCCAGGCGGTGTGATTTTCAGTTAGCCCGTGAAGTAAGTACAGGGTCGGAAAACCACCGGAAGGTATTTCTCTTTCAATTTTTTTACTTCCATCTTCCGAAGGAGGGAAGGGTTCGGGCAGGATAACATTTATTTCCGTATCTCCCTCCAGGGTTCTGGATGAGTAATTAAATTTCAGTAAAGACATGGTCCTCCTTTTGTCATTGGTGCGATCTTTTCTTTTTGAAAAATACCGGCTTTCGGTCAAATCTCCGGGTAATGTTTTTTCGGTGGAGTAATTTTATCACCCTGGATCGAAAATCCAAACGGGGGCGAAAAGGACTCGTTTCCGCCCGTAGTTAGCTTTTTAAGTGCGGAGTTGACGAATGATCTTCGGGATGATCGCCCGTACGTAAAGAATCAGGAGGAAATCCTCACAACTATTGATGGCAACTTTCTAACTTGGGTTGGAGGTTTGGCTATTGGGTGAGTTTGCTTGTAGGGTTTTTTGGGGTAAAATTAGACCCGTGGAACGAGATACATCTTCTAAATTCGAGGGTAAAGGTAATTGGTATGATACCGGACGAACACTTAAACGTAATTCAGAAGCTTTACACCAGAATCAAGGGAAAGGATATAAACTGGGTACTAACAGGAAGCACCTCTTTTTGCCTTCAGGGGGTGCAGGTTACGCCGAATGACATAGATATTCAAACCGACGAAGACGGAGCTTACGAAATCGCCGACCTTTTCAGCGATAGGGTGATCAAAGAAGTGGAGTTTTCATCAACCGGCAGAATTAAATCCCACTTCGGTGCACTTATGATTCACGGAATACTGGTCGAACTCATGGGGGCCGTTCAGAAGTTCTACGACGGCGAGTGGGAGCCCCCGATTGACGTAAATACTCATAAAAGAACCGTCGAATTAGAGGGCATGGAAATACCGGTCCTGGATCTGGCCTACGAGTCCCGCGCCTACAGGAGATTCGGCAGGGCCGAAATGGCCGAGAGGCTAAGAAATCACGCTGAAGAGGAGATCTTTTGAACATATTGGTTTTTCCTGCTTTAAGCCACGTTTATTTTGGCTGCACTGCTCAGGAAGGCTTATAATGAAATCATCAGGGGAAAGGTTTTACCAATTATCTACCGGAATGGAGGTAATTCATGGAACAATACGATTATTTAATTGTGGGTAGTGGTCTGGCTGGAGTATCCGCAATTAAAGGAATTCGAGAGGAAGATGAGAAGGGTTCGATTCTGCTTGTCGGAAAGGAAGAGGAACTACCTTATAACAGACCTCCTCTTTCAAAGGACCTCCTACTGGAAGGCAAAACGGTTGAAGATATCAGAATCGAGGACGAGGACTTCTACCGGAAAAACCAGGTGGACGTAAAGCTGGGCACAGAAGTGGTCGATTTGGACGGCGAGGAAAAAGTGGTTAAGGACCAGGACGGCAATAAGTACTACTTTGGAAAGCTATTGCTCGCTACCGGTGGCTATCCAAAAACTCTCGATATACCGGGTGGGGACCTGGATGGGGTCAAGTACTACCGCTATCTCGACGATTACAGGGAAATAAATCGGAAGCTGGGTGATGCGGAAAACGCGGTAGTTATCGGTGGAGGTTTTATCGGTTCGGAAATGGCTGCTGCACTGACTTTAAACGATTTAGATGTCTCCATGGTTTTCCCGGAGAGATACCTGCTTGAAAGGGTGTTTCCGGTAGAACTGGCAGCGATCGTTCAGGAGGATTACCGGAGCCGAGGGGTCGAAATATTCAACGAGGAAACCCCGGATGAAATTCGGAAAAACCGCGTTGGTTACGAAGTCGAGACTTCCGAGGGAGAAGTTATAAATGGAGATCTAGTCGTGGTCGGAATCGGGATATCTCCTGCCGTGGAACTGGCTGAGGCGGCAGGCCTGGAGATCTTTGACGGGATAGGCGTGGACAGGTACCTGCAGACCACAAATTCCAGTGTTTACGCCGCGGGTGACGTGGCGCACTTCCCTTACGTGGCACTTGGTGACTGTATGAGAATCGAACACTGGGACCATGCTATCAAACAGGGTAAACAGGCAGGAAGGAACATGGCTGGGGCCAGTGAGACCTATGATGACATTTCGTACTTCTTTTCCGATCTTTTCGATCTGGGATTTGAGGCGGTGGGTGAGATAGATTCCCGCCTGGATACTTTTATCGACTGGAAGGAAGAAGGAGAAACCGGGGCGGTTTACTACCTCTCCGAAGGAGGTAGCGTCCGCGGGGTCCTGTTGCTGGGGCTATGGGGCAAGAAGGACCGAGCCCGACAGCTGATAGAAAGCGAAGAGGCCTTCGCCAGGGGTGAACTCGAGGGCGAGATAGGATAAGTGGGCCTGCGTGACTGTGAGTTCAGAAACCCGGCTATTTTTGTCAGAATAGTGGAATGCTCTGTCTTAGGTCGGGGATGAGGAACCGAATAATCAAACGGGGATCCGGGTGGCGAAAATTTATCGAGCTTGTTCGAGCGTGATACAGGGGCAACGCGTTGCAGACGTTGTCTTTAATTTACCGCTATTTGCTTAAAGAGGGATTTTATTGATAGAAGATAATCTTAACGGTAATACCGCTCTTGTAACCGGGGGAGCCAGGAGAATCGGCCGGAGGATCGCCCTTTCCCTTGCCGAGCTGGGGGTGAATGTCGTCATTCACTACAGGTCTTCTGGTGATGCAGCAAGGGATTTGAAATCCACGCTTGGGGAAAAGGGGGTAGAGGCCTGGAGTATTCAGGCCGATTTCTCGAGTGATGTTGATTACTACGAATTCGTTTCCGAGGTACTGGATCGGGTCGGCAAGCTGAATTACGTGATAAACAACGCCTCCGTATTCCCGGAAAAGCGAATCGAAGAACTGGAATTTTCCGATCTGGATGAGAACCTGGAGGTCAACGCCTGGGCCCCTTTTGCCCTTGCCAGATCGTTTGCCGATCAGGCACCCGCGGGAAAAGTGGTAAATCTGCTGGACGCGAGAATAGCCGGCTACGATTGGGGACATCTGGGATACTATTTCAGCAAGGTGCTGCTGGCGAGAATGACCAAGACACTGGCGTTGAGCGAAGCCCCCGACTTTACGGTAAATGGCGTAGCCCCGGGTTTGGTCACGCCCCCACCGGGCCTTGATGAAAGTTACCTGGAGAAAAGAACGGACAGAGTACCCCTGCGAGAGTACGGGAACAAATCGGACGTGGCCGAAGCAGTTATCTACTTGCTGGGAGCTGACTTCGTTACGGGGCAGATCTTATACGTGGACGGCGGAAGGAATTTGCTTCACGAACTGGAGGGTTAACATGAGTCAAAACCCATCCGAAGAAGAGATGGATAAAATTAGAATAAACGACCTGTCGGTTGGGGCCATAATCGGGACGGAAGACTACGAAAGGGAATCCAGGCAGGAACTGATTCTGAGCGTAACGGTTTATACTGATCTCGCGAGAGCCGGAAATACGGACGGTTTGGAATATACTCTGGATTATAGCGAACTGGAATCGCGAATTCGCAAAATGGTCAGGAAGTCCAGTTTCCAGCTCCTGGAAGCCCTTGCGGAGGAAGTTGCAGGTTTGGCTCTTGGGATGAGGAAAGCAAGAAAAGTTAAAGTTTCAGTAAAGAAGCCAGCCGCGTTGAACATGACAAGGAGCGCGGAGGTCGAGATAACCCGAGAAGGTTAAAACTCGTATCCGAGTCCGATGACCGGACCGCGCCGGGATTGATACGTGAACTGCAGAGAAAGCCCCTGGCGCTCCAGTTCCAGTCCCCCGTGAATGGTGGGTTTAACCTCGAAGACTAGCTGGGCGTTTCTGAAGACATCGGCCATTGGTTCTATCGAGCGTGCTCCGTTGCCGGACTCGAGTTGTTCCAGTTGAGCCTGGGGTTGAATAGCCAGTCCGGCACCCGCCCGCAGGTAGACTGCATCGTATATTTCCAGGGGGTAGCCGAAGTAGATCTCCCATTCCGGACCGTAATCCAGCTTTTCCCCTTCAAAGTCCCCTTCCTTCCAATTTATATCCATGGTTTCTAAAGTAGAATCTCCCTCTCCGTAAAAAGAAGCCCCGATGATCAGGTCGTTTACGGTAAGTTCCAGTCCGGGTGAAAACGGCTTGCCCGGGAACCAGCCAAAATTGAGCCCCAGTCCGACGGAAACGTCGAGGTCCAGGGTGGCTGACGGGCTAACTCCTGCCCTCAGGTTGGCCTTCAGTTCTCGCGATTCGTTTGGATACAGCCGAATTTCTCTTTCCCAGTCCGGATACCCGTCCATTTGTAATTCAACAGTTATCTCCTTTGCCTCGGAGGAAATCCTTCTCGGAGTCTCTCCCCTGTACTGACCGTCGACGTATATTCTCGCTCCCGATGGATCGGATATAATCGAAACGGTTGCGTAATCAACTCTTTCCAGTTCGGGTGAAAGCCTCTTTACCTGGTTTGGCTTGACCTGGATTTCTTCGCTCCAGCGCAGGTCGGTACCAAGCAATAACTTTACCTGCCGATAACCTGGCCTGACGTCGAGAGTGGCGGGAGTTTGGCCGACGAAGTCATCGTCGATATATATTTTTGCATTCGACGGCGTGGAAGAAACCGAGAGACGGCTCGGCCGTTTAGTTACTTCTATCTCCGTCCAGTCCGTCGCCCAGGATTCGTCAGCGGCTTCTTTGATCTTTTCGGATGTGGACTTCTCGAATTTCTCGGGGTTAACCGCAAGCCTCGGGAACGGATCAGCGTCCGAGCCCGCGGACGGCGGGGAAGGAAATACCGGTAACTTCTTCTTGCTGGCGATCGCCTGAAAGTACTCTTTACCCTCCGTCTTTCCGGTAAGGAAGCTATAACCTTTGCCCGGCAACTGTCCTTCTCCTGCTGTCAGTTGGTTGTCCGGATCGTACTTGTTCGGGAATAACAGGTTGACTTCTCCATCGCTTTCAATGCTAAAGACGTACAGGTAGGCTTCCTGGTTTAGCTCGTAATTGATTTTCACTTCCTCTTCCGGTAAATAGCGGGATTTGTCGGTTGAAATATCAAGTTCCATGTTTGGGCTACCCGGTGGTTCGGGAATAATTCCCTTCGGTTCTACTTCGTTCTCCTGAGAAAATCCGGGGGAGAAGTTGAGCCCGATTACTATTATAATTACGAATAATACAAGCCGTTTATTGGTCAATTTAACCTCCGTCGCTCCTTCGAACCGCAAAAAGACCCGAAAAAGTATAGTTGTGAGGTAGTATTTGTACAACTTAAATCTCATCACCACTTATTAATGATCATGGCCCCTTAGGTGAGATTTGAGTCGGATTAAAAATTATTATACCGTCAATTATTATTTAAACGAAGAGGTGTGAGAATAACCTTGCCCAAATTTGAACAACAGCAGGTAATTAGGTGGAAAGAAGGCAAATCCAAAACCGTGGAAGACGATGTGGTAGTCGAATCTTCCCTGGAACTGGTGGTAGATGGACGGGAAGTAGTTACCTTGTTGTCAAGTCCGGCCGATCGGAAGGAACTTGCCCTCGGTTTTATGAAATCGGAAGGACTTATTGAAGAGTTCAATCAGGTGAAAGGTGTCGAGTTGTTCGATTCCAGGAAAAAGGTCGAAGTAACCCTATCCGGTTCCACGGACTTCGAAAACTATTTTGAAAGAAAGAGGGCCCTCACTTCCAGCTGTGGAATGGCTTCTTCCGTAATTGAAAATCTGGACCAAATTGAACTGACCCAATCCGGGCCGGAGATAGAGGATGCCTCCCAACTGTCGGAGTTCATCGGGGAATTGCAGAAACGCGCCGAGCTCTTCCGGAGAACGGGCGGCTCCCATACTGCTGCTCTAGCTGACGAGGAGGGAGTGTCTAATCTGGCGGAGGATATAGGTCGGCATAACGCCGTAGACAAGGCCATTGGGAAGTCATTTTTAGAGGGGGATGATCTCTCCGATAAAATTCTTTTGACCAGCGGAAGGCTTTCCTCCGAGATGACCCTGAAGGCCATACGGAGTCGGATTCCGATAGTCGTATCTAGATCAGCCCCAACGACTCTGGCAATACGAATTGCGCGGGCGGCATCGCTGACCATGGTCGGATTTACGCGGGGTAAGAGAATGAGTTTTTATTCGAGCGAAGAGAGAGTGCTTGACGGGTGACTTGAAGGCCCTGTTGACTTGTAATAGAAAGCTCGTTTTACTAAAATCTTTCCGTTATAATACCTGCCTTTTGCTGAATAATGACCAAATTCTGGAGTGGAGATAAATTATGTCGGAAGGTAAAGAAAACGTACTAATTTGTAGTGCCTGGCCTTACGCCTCTGGAGAGCCTCATCTGGGAAATATCCAGACGTCCCTGCTTTCGGGTGACGTCTTTTCCCGATATTACGAGTTAAAGGGTCATCCCGTACTTTATGTTTCCGGGTCAGACGCACATGGAACGAGAATTGAGTTCGAAGCGGAAAACAGAGGGATGGAGCCGGAAGAGCTAGCCAATGAGACCCACGAGCTAATCCTTAATATTCTGGATGATTTTAACATAGAATTCGATAACTATACCATCACGACGAACCCGACCCATGAGGAATTCGTACGTGAAATACACCGCCAGATGGACGATGAAGGCTATATAGTTCCGAAGGAAGAGGAAAGAGCCTACTGCCACGACTGCCAGCGGTACCTGGCGGATAGATTTATTGAAGGAACCTGTCCGGAATGCAGCTCGGATGGCGCTCATGGGAATCAGTGTGACAGCTGTGGTTCCTTGCTGGAGCCCGAGGAGCTGATCGAACCTACCTGTGCCATATGTGGTAGTGACGATATAGAGTTCAGGAATACCAGGCACTGGTACATAGATCTCGAGAAGCTTGAACCACGGTTGAAGGAGTACGTGGATAATCATTTTGACGACTGGCAGGACAACGTCAAACGGTTCACGGAACAGATGCTTAATGACGGCCTGGAGCCGCGGGCGATAACCAGAGACATAGACTGGGGTATCCCTGCTCCTTTTGAAGGTGCAGATGAGAAGGTAATCTACGTATGGGCTGAAGCAGCTCTGGGATATGTCTCTGCAACGATTGAATACTTCGAAAAGAACGGGGGAGAGGGGAGCTGGGAGGACTACTGGTTTTCAGATGAGGCAAAACAGGTTTATACGCTGGCAAAGGACAATATTCCCTTTCATACCCTGCTCTTTCCCGGTCAGTTGCTTGCATCCGGTCAGGGGTACCACCTGCCGGATCAGATCAGCGCCGGAGAGTACCTGAACTGGGTTGGGGGTAAATCCTTCTCCAAGAGCAAAGGGGTTGGTCTATTTGCCCGAGACGCGACCGACCTTATGGATCCCGTCTTCTGGAGGTTCTATCTAATCTTTCAGAGGCCGGAAAAGAAGGACGTCGATTTTTCCTGGTCCGAACTGGACAAAGCGGTAAATAATATATTTATCGATAACGTGAGTAACTTCGTTAACCGGGTTACTTCTTTCACGCATTCTCGCTACGACGGCTCGATTCCGGATGGGGATGTAGTTGAAGAAATCGACAGTAAAATAACTGACACGGTAGAAGAGGTAGAAGAAATAGTAGAGTCCGGAGGGCTATCCTCGGCCTTACGGGAGATATGTGAACTGGCAAACTACGGAAATGGTTACTTCCAGGATCGGGAGCCCTGGGAGACGGGAGACGAAGACGTCATAGTTTCCAGCCTGAAGATCGCCCGGGCGATATCGATTATGCTGGAACCGTTTGTACCATCTTTTTCCGAACAGGTTTACGAGATATTCGAGATTTCCGATCCCGAGTGGAAAGATGTCAAAGCGGATCCGTCAGGCGAGCTGGCGGAACCAGAACCTTTACTGGAAAAGCAGGACGTGGATGAGTTAAAAGAGAAGTACAGGGAAAAGGTTGAGCAGACAACAAATCAAACGGAGGAGGAAGGAAAAATGACGGACAGCGTGGTTAGTTTTGATGATTTCAACGCCCTGGATATGCGATCCGGCAGGATCGATGAGGTTGAAGAAATTCCGGGAGCTGACAGGCTGTATCGGATTCAGGTTGACGTCGGTGAGGATGTTTTGCAGACGGTTTCCGGTCTGAAGGAGCACTACGAGATCGAGGAACTGCAGGAAAAGCAGGTAATAGTCCTTACCAACCTGGAACCGGCCACCATCCACGGGGAGAAGTCCGAATGCATGCTTCTGGCAGCTGAAGGCGATGAACTCTCTCTGTTGACGGCCGACAAAGATTTGAATCCCGGGGCCGAAATTGCTTGATGGTTACGATTGCCGGCCCATTGGGTTGAAAAGTATCGGAGAAGTAAATTAGAATAAATCGGAGGAAATAATGTACGCAATTATAGAAACTGGCGGAAAGCAGTACAAAGTGAATAAGGACGACGAGTTGAAAATCGAAAAGCTTAAGGGAAAAGGAGCTGGTGAACAGGTTCAGTTCGATAAGGTATTGCTGGTGAACGAGGAAGAAGACGTCGAACTGGGAAAACCATATCTGGAAGATGTAGTTGTGGAAGGAGAGGTTCTCGAGGAAGGCAGGGACGAAAAGGTTACGGTCTTTACTTATAAGAAGAGAAAAGGCGAGAGAAGGAAACTAGGCCACAGGCAGCCCTACACTAAAGTTAGGATAGACGATATTTCAACAAAATAGAGGGGAGATAATATGGCTCATAAAGTAAGTAGTGGTTCTACGCAGAACGTTCACGATACGGCTGGTAAAAGATTAGGCGTAAAGAAGTTCGGGAGCGAGTGGGTAGAACCGGGAAACATCATAGTTAGGCAGCGTGGGACCAAGTACAAGCCGGGTGAAAACGTCGGCATGGGCAGAGACCACACTATCTTTGCCAAGAAAGCCGGTCATGTAAAGTTCGAAGGGTCAGGAGACAAGTATATCAGTGTCATTCCTCCCTCTTAAATCCCACCCCAGCGATTTCCGTGTGTTCCATTCCGCCAAGGTAAAGTTATGTTTGTAGATGAAGCTACTGTTACGGTTAAGGCAGGAGACGGCGGGCACGGAATCATAAGCTTTGAAAACCAGCTTGGACAGAGACATGGGGGACCCGATGGTGGAAATGGTGGGAAAGGGGGCGACGTTTACCTCAGGGCAGACAGGAGCATCAATACTCTCCTGAGGTTTGAGAAAAAAAATACTTTCAAGGCAGACGATGGTGAAAAAGGCGGAACTCAGGATAAAACAGGTGCTTCTGCGGACGATCTTTATTTAGATTTACCGGTTGGAACAACCGTCTACAACGGAGAAACGGATGAGGAAATAGTTGATCTCGATGAGGAAGGCGAGACGCACTTAATTGCTGAAGGCGGATCAGGGGGACGGGGTAATAGAGCGTTCTCGAACTCCAGAAACACCGCCCCCAGGATCAGAGAGTGGGGTGGCAAAGGCGAGGAGAGGTATCTGAGGCTTGAGCTCAAGCTTATTGCTGACGTAGGTATAGTTGGTTTCCCGAACGTTGGAAAGTCAAGCCTTATATCAAATATTTCGGCCCAGCAACCCGAGATAGGGAACTATCATTTCACTACCATGGAGCCCCATCCAGGGGTAGTTGCACTTGACGAGTGGAGTGATTTCGTTGCCGTTGATGTGCCGGGATTAATCGAAGGGGCGCATGAGGGTAAGGGACTCGGGGACCAGTTCCTCAGGCACCTATCCCGAACGCGGCTATTGCTCCACCTGGTCGATCTTTCTGGCGTTGAAGGTCGGGACCCGCTGGAGGACTGGAAGATTCTGAGGGACGAATTAGAAGAATACGATAGGGCTCTGGGAGAAATAACCGAGATAGTAGCCGGAAACAAAATTGACTTGATGGAAACAGAAGAGGTTGAAGAAGAGAAAAAGAGGTTTGCGGAAAGAGGAATAGACCTGTATCCTATATCTGCTGTTACGGGTGAGGGGTTAGACGAACTGGTGAAAAGCACTTACGAATTACTTCAGGAGGTCGAGGAAAGGTCCGGGGACAGCCAGGGCGATGAGTCGGGTGGAAGTTACAGGGTATACGAGTTCGACGGGGAAAAGGGCTTTCGCGTCAGGAAAAAAGAGGATAAGTTCGTAGTGGAAGGTAAGGAAGTGGAAAAGCTGGCGGAAAAGCTGGACTTCTCGACGGAAGATGCTCCTGGCTATTTTCACCGCAATCTGGAGCAGAGAGGTATTATCAGCGACTTGAAAGACAAAGGCGCGGAGGACGGAAGCATAATAGAAATCGGAGGAAAAGAGTTTGAGCTCGTCCTCTAGAGTAGGTATATTTGGCGGAACTTTTGATCCGATTCACAAAGCACATCTGGAGGTAGCCAGACAGGCAGTTATCCAGATGAATCTGGATAAGGTAATTTTGGTTCCTTCCAAACACCCTCCTCACAAAAACGAGCAGGGTATTACCAGGGCTGAACTGCGTTATAAAATGGTAAAACTCGCGGTTGAAGACAAAAAGGACCTGGAAGTATCTTCGGTTGAGATTGAACGTACCGGGCCTTCGTATACGGTTGATACCTTAAAAGAAATGGATGAGATTTATGAGGAAATAATGTTCGTGGTTGGGGCGGACAACTTAATCAATATAAAGACCTGGAAGCAGCCGGAGGAGTTACTCGAAAAGTGTCCTTTCGTCGTGGCGCCCCGCGGTGGAGTGGTTGAAGAGGATTTTGAGGGCGAAATCTTCCGGGATAAGGATTTACGCTTTCTGGATATGAGTGAGATATCGCTATCCTCCACTGAAGTAAGGAATAGGCTTGCAGAAGGTCAGTCAGTGGATGGGCTGGTACCGGAGAAGGTCATTGAATTTATAGTTGAGAAAGGCCTATATCGGGTAGTTTCGGAAGAAGTTTGATTTATCTATCTATTATTAGCAACGAGGAGGGAGAAAATCTCTAACGATACAAGAGTTAACCACGAAATAACGGCGTCGGAAGTCCGTGTAGTAGACGAAGATGGTGAGCAGATTGGCGTTATGAATCTCGAGGATGCCTTAAAGGAGGCGGAAGACCGCGAGCTGGACCTCGTAGAAGTCGCTCCAGATGCGGACCCGGTCGTGGCGAAGATACTTGATTACGGGAAATACAAGTACAAGCAACAGAAAAAGAAGCAAAACCAGCAGAAGAAGAAAAAGCTCAAAACGATTAAGTTCTCGATTAAAATAGAAGAACATGATTTCAATACTAAGGTAAACCATATAAAGAAGTTTCTGAAGGACGGTCATAAAGTCAGAGCTACGGTGTTCTTTCGCGGTAGGGAAAAGGCCCATAAGGACAAGGGCTACGACCTTTTAAACGATATAACAGAGGAAGTCGAAGAAGTAGGAGATGTCGACCAGAAGCCGACCCAGAAAGGTCAGGTCGTTCAGATGTTACTTAAACCGGGAGGAGATTAATATGCCAAAACAG
>CAZWZR010000025.1:0-12603 GCA_964638365.1 uncultured Thermotogae bacterium
GGGCATTCCGCCGCCGCCGGGCATTCCGCCGCCGCCGGGCATTCCGCCGCCGCCGGGTGCGCCACCGCCGCCGGGTGCGCCACCGTCTTCGTCCTCGTCCTCTTCGTCTATTACCAGTGCGTCAGTTGATAAGAGCATACTGGCAACTGAGGCGGCGTTCTGAATTGCCGACCTTGTGACCATGGTCGGGTCGATAATTCCGGCGTCTATCATGTTAGTATATTCCTCGGCCACTACGTCAAAGCCAACTCCTTCGTCCTTTTCAAGTAGACGTTCGGCTATAATAGAACCTTCTTCGCCGGCGTTTTCTGCTAGCTGTTTCACGGGTTCTTTAACGGCCTTTTTCAGGATCCTGGCACCAACTGCCTCGTCGCCTTCGAGATCGAGTTCGTCGATCCTCTCGGCTGCTCTCAGCAGCGTAATGCCTCCACCCGGAAGAATGCCTTCATCTACCGCTGCCTGAGTCGCTTCCAGGGCGTCTTCCATCCTTGTCTTTCTTTCGTCCAGTTCGGTTTCGGTAGCGGCACCAACTTTGATGACGGCAATTCCGCCAACCAGTTTCGCCTTTCTTTCCTCTAATTTTTCCCTGTCGTAGTCGGAATCGCTTGCGGCTATCTGGTTATCTATCTTGTCGACTCTCCCTTTTATCGCTTCTGCGGAGCCCTGGCCACCGATTATGGTAGTATCTTCGTCGGTTACTCTTACTCTTTCGGCCTTGCCAAGCATGTCAACAGTACAGTCGCTGACGTCCATACCGAGGTCCTCTGCAATAAGCTGACCGTCGGTTAGCGTGGCGATGTCCTCAAGCTGTTCGTCCCTGCGGTCACCGAAGCCAGGAGCCTTGACTGCGACGCTGTCCAGTGTCCCTTTTATCTTGTTGATTACCATTGTGGTAAGCGCTTCGCCGTCCACGTCGTCCGCGATTACGAGTAGCGGATCTCCGGTCTGGGCGATCTTCTCGAGAACGGGTACGAAGTCCTGAGCGTTCTTGATTTCCTGATCCGTAATGAGGATGTAGGGGTCCTCAAGGTCAACTTCCATGTTCTCGTTATCAGTTACGAAATAAGGAGAGAGGTATTCCCTGTCGAACTGCATACCTTCTACGAGCTCGTAGTAGGTATCGATCCCTTCGGATTCCTCGACGGTTATGACTCCGTCCTCTCCGGCCTCTTCCATCGTGTCGGCGATGATCTGACCGATCTCTTCGTCGTCTGACGAAATAGTTGCGACCTGAGCCGTCTCTTCACTGGTGGAAAGTTCTCTGCTCTGATCCTTGAGTTCCTCGACTATCTTCTCGGTTCCACGCTTGATTCCTCGTTTCAGGTGTTCCGGATTTGCTCCTGCAGCTACGTTCTTAAAGCCTTCTTCGAGTATGGCGTGAGCAAGAATCGTGGCTGTTGTAGTTCCGTCACCGGCCGCGTCGTTCGTCTCGCTGGCAACCTCTTTAACCAGCTGGGCGCCCATGTTCTCGAACTTGTCCTTGAATTCCTGTTCCTCGGCGATCGTTACTCCGTCGTTAGTGATGTCTGGAGCACCGAAGTCCTGATCTAAAATTACGTTTCTACCCCTCGGACCAAGAGTAATCCTGACTGCGTCAGCAAGCTGGTTTACTCCTTCCTGTAGCGCTCTTCTAGCGTCCTCGTGAAATTTTACTTCTTTTGCCATTTTTTAATGACCTCCTGAATTTGGTTATTCGATCTTGGCGAGAATGTCTTTGTTCTTAATGATCTTAAGCTCTTCCGCGTCGACCTCTATCTCGGTTCCCGAGTAACTGGAAAGTATGACCTCGTCCCCGGATTCGACCTCTATGCCTTCGTCAGTACCTACAGCCAGTACCTCTGCCTTGATGTAGTTATCCTCGGACTTGGCACTGTCCGGAAGGACTATGCCTCCTTCAGTAACCTCTTCCTCTTCTTCCTCTGACTCTTCGACTTCTTGCACCAGTACTCTTCTTCCTAACGGTTTGATATCCATGCTTACCTCCTCTCTTTTTGTTGTTGATGATGTTGTTAAGCTTAAAAAACCACAATTAGCACTCTTTGCTTATGACTGCTAACGCAGGAAAAGTTTACCCAATTCCCCCCATTTAGTCAACCCCTCGTTTAAGAAAACCTTTAACTGCTTTAGTAAAATATTTCAAAGGTTATTCGCCCTGTGCAGACCTGTGGGCGGTAATGAAAGATTGCTGAGCTACTGCGAATTCTCGATAGGAAGAGTGAATTCAAAGGTCGTGCCTTTGCCTTCAACGCTTTCCACTGATATCTCTCCACCGTGGGACTCCACTATTTCCTTTGCAATGGTCAGGCCGAGGCCGGTACCGCCGGTACCACGGGACCTGGATTTATCCACCCGGTAGAACCTGTCAAATATGTGGGGGAGTTCCTCCTCCGGAATGCCTCCACCGTCGTCCGCAACCTTAGTAATAGCTTTCCCGGATGACTGCGAAACTACTACCTCTATCGTGCCGCCGGATGGCGTATGAGTTAGCGCATTATCCAGCAGGTTACGTATCACCTGGGACACCCTTTCCGGATCGGCTTCCAGAAGCGTAGAACTCCCGAGGTCTTCCTCTATGGTAACATCCTGGCGTTCGGCGGCGTTTTTAGCCGCTTTTACTTCCCTGTCGATTATGTCCTCCAGTACTACTGGCTTTTCGTCCAGCTCGAGCTGTCCCGCTCTGGCCCGATTGACGTCACGCAGGTCGTCTACGAGCCTTTTTAAGACCAGGGATTGCTGATGCAGGGAGTCGAATACCTTCTCGGTTGGTTCTACCATTCCTTCCTTCAGCCCCTCGAGATAGCCCTGAATGTTGGAAAGGGGGTTGCGAAGTTCGTGGGCGACATCGCTTACCATTTCCTCTCTGAGGGTTTTCTGCTCCTTTAACCTTTTTGCCAGTGAATTGAAGGCCTCCCCGAGTTTTCCGATCTCACCGCCGGACGAGGTGTCCACTCGCTGATCCAGGTCTCCCTCCTTCATTTCTTTAGTTGCTCGGGTTAGCTCCCGGATCGGTCTCAGAATATTTCTCGCGAAGAGCACCGCAAGCACAATCCCGGTTAATCCGGCGATTAGACCTCCTGTAACGACGGATTTGTTGACGGAATCAATGAAGGTCTTCTGTAACGGGGATCTTTCCCGGGATTTGATAAAGATTCTTCCTACTTCGTAGTCACCCAGGTTGATCGTCACGGACCTGCGCGACCAATCCTGGTCGACGGTTGTCCCTGTTAGTTCGCCGTCGGTATCGCTAATTACCTCTCCCTCCGGAGCGGTCAACAGTATCCTCTCGCTGTACACTTCCTCCACTTTATCGGCCAGGCTGGAGACACCGTCCCAGTTGCCGTTATACCTGTAATAATTGGTAAAAGTCAGGGCCAGTCTCTGGTACCGTTCAGCCTGATCGCTACTGACGTAACGGTCGAACTGGTTGATCGCCGTGTTCGAAGCGATGTAAGAAATCGTCCCCACAGCTATGGCGATTACCAGAAAGAAACTGGCCAGTAGTTTTATTCGCAGGCTATTAAACATCTTCTTCCAGCTGCTCTCCTTTCGACGGTGGGTCGAACTTGTACCCCACACCGTGTTCCGTCTTAATGTAGGTCGGGTTTTCGGTATCAGGTTCTATTTTCTTACGAATGTTCTTGATATGCACGTCAATCGTTCTTTCGAAGCCCTCATATCCGTAACCCAGTGCCGCGTGTATCAGGTCCGGACGGGAAAATACCCGACGGGGTTGTTTTACCAGCGTCGATAGTATATCGAACTCCGTCGGAGTAAGCTCAATCGGCTCGTCGTTCAGTAAAACCTTATGTGACTCGAAATTCACGGTCAGTTCACCGTGACTGACTTCCTTTGGCCCCTCCTCAGAGGTCCTCCGGAGTACGGCCCTTATCCTTGCCAGAAGTTCCCCCGGACTAAAGGGCTTCGTCACGTAATCGTCTGCACCGAGATCCAGACCTTTGATCCTGTCTTCCTCCTCGGACTTGGCAGTCAACATTATTATTGGCGTATCGGATTCGTCTCGAACACCCCGGCAGACGTTTAGTCCGCTTACCTTGGGAAGCATAAGGTCGAGCACGATCAAGTCGACTTCCCTCAACCGGAAGAGGTTAAGTGCTGCCTGGCCGTCGTAAGCAGTCAGTACCTCGTACCCGTCCTTCTCCAGGTAGTTTTTTAGCAGATCCACCAGGTCCTCGTCGTCGTCAACTACCAGTATGGTTCTCTTCATTATTCTTTACCCTTCACCCTTGTTGTCCGGGACCCGGTAATCGTCCGGGCCCCGGGACGGTCGATCCGACTAATCGATCATTGAGAAAGCGTCATCCACCTGTAACTATCTCCACGAACGACTCTGACCAGTACCGTTTCGTCTTCTCCAAGCTCCGAGGTTAACTGTTTCCAATCGTCGATCGTACGGAGAGTTTTCAGGTCCATGTTGCTCCTTCCGCCCTGAAGTAGTACGTCCCCAGCTTGTAAACCTTCAGTATTGATAGAACTTTCCAGGTCCGTAATAACTAGTCCCGAATCGACGGTCAGGTCGTATTCCTCCTGAAGCCTGGGGGAGTTTTTCCTCAGAGTGAAGCCGAAACTCTCGTCGGTATAAGTATCCGTCTCAGTTTCTTTTTCCGCCGATCTTTCCGTTCTCTCGCCTAGTTCTACGGTTACGGTGTTTCTTGAGCTTTCCCTTATGTAGGTGACTTCTATCTTTTCACCAACTGACCTGTACATTATTTCCTGCTGGAACTGTGAACCTCCGCTGATTTCCTCACCGTCGATCGCGACTATGATATCGCCCGCTTTCAGTCCTGCCTGAGCCGCGGGAGAATCTTTGATTACCTCGGAAATCAGCACTCCGTTTCCGTTTTCCAGGCCGAATTTCTCGCCCATTTCCGTCGTCACGTCCTGGAACCAGACGCCGAGCCAGGCCCTGGTGACTTCTCCTTCGCTGACTAAGTCGGGCAGGACCTTCTGGATGGAATCTATCGAGACCGCGAAGTTCAAACCGGTTAGCGGTACTCCCTGCTGGTTCTGACGGATAATTGCGGTGTTTATCCCGATAACCTCTCCGTTAGTATTTACCAGCGGCCCTCCGGAGTTTCCGGGATTAATGGCCGCGTCCGTCTGAAGCAGGTTCTGGTAACTTCCTTCGCCCCTCGGTCTGGGAATCGTCCGATCTCTGGCGCTTAATACTCCTGCGGTTACCGTGTTTTCGAAGCCTTCCGGGTTACCGATTGCCACGACCCATCCGCCGACAGGCGTCTCCTCCGGGTTACCCAAGTCAACTGTCGGTAGGTCCGTGAGGTCTCCATCCTCCTGTATTTCCAGGACTGCCACGTCGATCATAGAGTCCTTTCCAATTACCTTAGCCTGGTACGTTTTTCCGTCGCTGAAGACGAGTTTTATGTCCTGAGCTTCGGATACCACGTGTTCGTTAGTCAAAACGTACTTCTCGCCCTGCCAGCTGATTGCGAAGCCGGATCCTAGCGATTCTACCTGTCGCTCTTCCCTCTGATCCGGATCGCCGAAGAAATACCGGTAGAACGGATCGTCCAGAAACTCAAAAGGTGAACGTTGAGCTATGGATTTGCTTACCTCGACCCTAGCTACGGCTGGCCCGACTTTTTCGGCTGCTTCCGTAATTGCAGTCTGCTGAGACTCCACTGGATCCGTTTCCTCAGCCGGGACGCTAAAGGTACCTGCCCCGATTAAAGCTATCGAAAGCAAAACCGCTACCAAAACTGCGAAGTTCTCTTTTCTTCCTCCGATCATGATTTATCCCCCCAGTGGTTTTCGTTGATTTACCTGTTCAATTTTACCTTACCAGAGGAATGTAAAGAAAGTGTAAAGGAAGTTTAAAGAACTCGCCGTCGGATTCAGTTAGTTATTATGTCTCTCTATTTCTCGAAGTTTTAGGTTACGGAAAGTTCGGCAGGAGCCCCTTCTAGAAGCCGAATAGCTTTTCTCCCGCTTTTACGTAGAGCCAGATGAAGGCACCGAAGATCAAGACAGCGGATAGGATGACCAGCCAGGCGTAAAGACCCAGGGGAACCAGACCAAAGAACCCGTTCAACGGACTATAGATTACTACGAACTGAAGTAAAATCGAGGAGACCACTGCCAGCCGCAACCAGTTGTTACGTTTGATCGGTTCCCCGAAAATTTTTCTTATTGGCCATATCTCGACAAGTTCTATAAGGACGAGCTCCGTAAAGGCGACGGTTCTGGCTTTTGCCATGTTCGGCAGGAAGTGGTTGAAGGAAAAAAGTATCAAAGTGGTTAGGCTTAAGCCGATGCCCAGGATGACGTAGACCATGTAGTTGTTAATAACGCCCTCCCCTTTTTCTCGCGGGGTCCTATCCATGATCCCGGATGACCTGCCATCGGCACCGAGCGCTACTGCCGGCAAGCCGTCCGTTAGCAGGTTGACCCAGAGTAACATCGGGGCGGTAAGCGGCAACCCCAGTCCGCTAATTGAGGCGATAAAGACCGTCAGGACCTCGGCAAGGTTGCCGGAAAGCAGCAGCGAAACGAACTTCCTTACGTTGTCGAAGATCGCTCTGCCTTCTGATATCGCTTCCTTGATCGAGGCGAAGTTGTCGTCCAGCAGCACTATATCCGAAGCCTGTTTTGCCACGTCCGTTCCCCTGATACCCATGGACACTCCGACGTCGGAGCGCTTCAGGGTCGGAGCGTCGTTGACCCCGTCACCGGTCATCGCGACCACACCGCCCTCCTCTTCCTTTATCAAATTAAGGATTTTCAACTTGTGCGATGGGGAAACCCGGGCGTAGATTTCCGTCTCCGGTATTCGTTTCCGCAGTTCCCCTTCCGAAAGTTCGTCTATCTCTCTCCCTGTCAGGGCGTTACCCGTAAATCCGAGCTTCTCGCCGATTGCCTCTGCCGTTAGGCCGTTGTCACCGGTTACCATAACGGTTCTGATGCCGGCTCCCCTGCAGGCGGCTATTGCGTCGGCAACCTCCTCTCTCGGTGGGTCAAGCATGCCCTGTAAGCCGATGAAAGTCAGGTCGGATTCGAGTTCATCCTCGGAACCGTTTTCCGGCTCGCCTTCTTCGAGGTTTTTCATGGCAAACCCCAGAACCCGCAGTGCATCCCCGGCCATGTCGTCGACCTTTTTCTCCAGCTGGTCTCGCATTTCCGAATTTAGTTCCCTTACTTCCCCGTCTTCCAGATAACTATCGCACCTTTCCAGGACCACCTCCGGAGCTCCTTTGGTAAAAGCGGTCGAGGTTCCGTCATTTCTGTGAACGGTTGTCATCCGTTTCCGGTCAGAGGAAAAAGGTATTTCGCGCTCCCGTTCGCGTTCCTCCTTGAGACGGGAAACCTCAAGTCCGGCGGACTCCGCCGATTTCAGCAGCGCTACCTCGGTTGGATCGCCCCGGCTATCCCCTTCGCTCACTCGTGCGTCGTTGCAGAGGGCGCCGGCTCGCAACAGGAGTTCTTTCGCAGATAGGGTCCGGTCGTCTGCGACGGGTTTCCCACTGAGGTTTAGGTCGGAGAGGCTGAATTCGTTCCCTCCTGCGTATATCCTCTGGACCGTCATCTCGTTTTCCGTCAGAGTCCCTGTCTTGTCCGTACAGATGGTATCCACGGATCCGAGCGATTCGACCGCGGTCAGCCGCCTGGTCAGGACGTTTCTCTTCACCATCTTTCTGGTGCCCATGGCAAGTGAAAGGGTCACGACCGCCGGTAGTCCTTCCGGTATAGCCGCCACTGCCAGCGCTACTGCGGTCAGCACGGCATCCAGCCAACCAACACCGTGAACGAGAATTGAGATCGGGATAATCAGGGCGGAAATCAGCAAAAGGATTAGCCCCAGTCTCTTCCCGAGCTTGTTGACTTCTTTTTGGAACGGCGTTAGCTCCTGTTCAACTTCCTGAAGCTTTTGGGCGACCTTCCCGATTTCCGTTTCCATCCCCGTAGAGACCACGACGGCTTTTCCCCGGCCCCGGACGACGTTGGTCTGTTTAAATACGAGGTCGGTTTTCTCAGCAAGGTTGCTACCGGGATCGACAGAGTCCAGCTCCTTCTTGACCGGCTCGCTTTCCCCCGTCAGGGCCGATTCGTCGACCTTAAGGCTTTCTTCTTCAATCAGTCTTGCATCTGCAGGTATTGCTGCCCCCTGCTCCAGAGAGATGACGTCGCCCGGTACGACCTTTTCCCGTGATACTTCCTTAAGTTCTCCGTCCCGGTAAACCAGCGCATCCGGCGAGGCCATCTCCTTTAATGCCTGAATGGACTGTTCCGCCTTCCAGTCCTGGATGAAGCCAAAGATTCCATTACCAATGACGATTGAGATTATCAGATAGAAGTCAACCTGGTGTCCCAGCACCAGGGATAGGCTCGCGGCCACCAGGAGGATAAGTATCAAGAAGTCCGTGAATTGCTCCAGCAGGAGCTTTAACGGTGATACCCGATCGTCCTCTTCCAGTTCGTTCTTTCCGTGCTTCTCCAGTCTGGCTTCTGCTTCTTCATCCGATAATCCTTCAGGCGAGGTAGAAAGTTCCTCGTATACCTCGGCGGGTGTCAGGTCGCTCCAGGTACTTTTGTTCATTCGAAATAATCACCGTTATCAGTTTTAAGAGTCTGATAGAGTATAGGAAGAATTAGGTCAGAGTTTCAGGTTGATCTTCTCGACTGTGCTCTCGAAGTTTCTCATTTCTCCAGCCTGAGAGACTATTTTCATGACTCCAGCGGGCTCTTTCACGATTGAACCAAGTAAATGGGAAATACCCAGGTTTTCCAATGAAAGGCAAAGCGGTGTGGGGGGACCAAGTAAAGCCGTCCTTCCCCGGGATAGTTCGAGGAGGTGACCGAGTGTGTTATTGATCGGCGTTCTGGGAAAGATAATAGAAACGCCACGTTCGAAATCATTCCCGGTCGGCCTCGTCAACCACGTAAAGCTTTTCCCGGCCGGAAGAACTACCGCAGGACCCGCTATAGGGACAGAAGCTACAGCCCGAGTTGCAGGTTGCGTCTTCCAGTGAACCTTCGTGGGCCAGCTGCTCGATCATGGCCTGAATCGTCTGTTTGCGCATATCCAGTGCATCTACCAGATCGTCCACGGTCTTGCCCTTATCCAGCATCTCCAGGATTTTACTTTTCTTCTTCAACTGTACCTCCGTCTTTGAAAATCAGCAGGACCAGGATCAGCGTGACGGGGAGGAGCAAGATCGAAGGGATGACGGGTTCCCCACAACTGGAGATTAAACCGTCGAGGTCGGTAATCCATCTTTCTCCCTCTCCGGGTATCGCTCCCAGAATCAATGAGAGTATCTGCATCCCCGCAACTATCCAGATCATCAGGCTTGCCAGAACTGCCTGTGCCCTTTTCTGGAGCGGGTTTGATTCGTTCATCGCAAATAGAAAGATAACACCCGCAGCGGTGAGTATCACTCCCCGCCAAAGCACGAACTCCCCGGCAAAAGTAACTATTACCCAGGTAAAACTCCGGCCCGTCAGTGAAAATATTATCTCCATGAGACCGGGGATCAGGGTAAAAACACCGGTTAGACCGATCGCGGCGGAAAGTACTTTCTCTGTCATGCTACGCCACCCCTAAAAGTGTTCCTATCAGGTGAAGCAGGCCTCCCCAGAGGAAGACCACCGTTATCAGGGTGAGCAGGCTACCGCCCAGCACGAGAAAAACGCCACCACTACGCCTGCCCTCCTTGATTATCATCGAAAAAGTCGCGATGCAGGGAAAGTATATCGATATGAGCACCACGGAGGTAATCAGCTGGAAATTCGTCATGTCGATGGCGGTTAACTGGGCTACCGCCAGGTCCTTTCTCAAAAAGCCGGCTATTAAAGGAGCGACGGTCTCTTTGGGCACGCCGAACCAGCCCGTGATGACGGGGGCGAAGAATTCGGAAAGCCAGGAGATGACCCCTCCCAGGTAGAGCAAGTTTACCAGACCCACCCCCAGCAAGACGAAGGGAATCGCGTTCGTCAAAAAACCCTTCACCTTTACGCCGAGCTTCCGGGCCACGTTGGAAGCGGTCGGCAGCCTGAATGGCGGTACGTCCGTCACTATTTCGGGTGACTTGCCTGGGAGTACCTTATCCAGCAGAAAGCCAAACAGAAAAAACCCAGCGAGCAGATAAAGCATTATGTAGCCGAAGTACTCGGGAATCAGCGATAGCATGACCCCGATCTGGGCACCGCACGGTATGAAGATCGACAGCAGCACCATCATCATGAATCTCTGCTTTTTCGTCTCAAGAGTCCGGGTAGCGGCGACACCGGGTACGTTGCAGCCGAGAGAGAGAATCATCGGAACCACGGCGAATCCGTGAAGCCCTATCTTGTGTAGAACGGTATCTACCAGGACTGCCAGTCGCGGCATGTAGCCTGAATCCTCCAGGATCGTTATGACCAGGTAGAAGGCAACTATGGCGGGAAATACGATCCCAATAGCTACGAACAAGCCGCTGGTAAAGATGCCAAAGGCCTCGAACGAATTGGTTGCCCCCGGATCTCCAACGAATACGTAGTATAACCAGGAACCCTCAAGAGGGAAGGCCTCCTGGATCCAGGGTAACCAGTGCTCGTCGAACAGGGGAACGAAAAAGCCGTCAGTAAAGAAACCGGCGAATGCGTTAAAAAAAGCCCAGAAACCGTAAAGGACGGCTATGGCAAAAGGTATGCCGGTTAGGGGTTTTACCGTGAGTTCGGCCAGTACGGATTTTATCGTTGTTTGCTCGGCTCCGTACTCGATGGTCTCCCGGGCCAGTTTGTCAATGAGTTCCCATCTTCTTTCGGTATCGAATTTCACTTAGAGCCCCTCGATCCTTTCCTCTAGCTTATTAACGTCTACTGCCTCGGCCTCCGGTATTTGATCCACCAGATCGGATATTCCTTTGCCGCTTATCGCCACGGTCGGAACCACGGGGACTCCAAGTACCTCTTCTATTTTCTCCACGTCGATACTTATATTTCCTTTTTCCGCGTCGTCCCACATGTTCAGGGCGATCACCAGAGGATAGTTTTTCTCGAGTATTTCAAAAGCAAGGTAAAGACCTCTTTCGACCTTCGTAGAGTCCAATACCGCGATTACAGTGGCATCCTTATGCTCCTCCAGGATCTCCATTGCCACCTTTTCCGCCTCGTCCTTTGGTTCCGTGGAAAAAGTTCCGGGTACGTCGATGACCTTTACTTCTTCTCCGTTTAGCCGGGCGTAACCTTCAGTAAAATCCACTGTAGTCCCCGGATAATTTGATTCGGTAATGTTTGCGCCCGTAAGGCGGTTGAAGACGGCGCTCTTACCTACGTTAGGATGCCCCATCAGAAGAATTGTCATTGCTTACCTCTACGGTAATTTTTTTTGCCAGGTTAAACCCAAGAGAGGTCGTGGATTTACCTATCGTCACTACGACGGGACCGTTTATCGGCTGTTTTGTATCCATCCTGATTTCCTTGCCGACACGGATACCGCGACAGACCAGGCGTCGTTTAAGACCTGGCTCGATCTCCGTTATTCTAGCCTTCTGGCCGTACTCGAGGTCCGCTAGCTTCTGCGCCTTCGTTCGAGTCAAGTTTGACGCACCTTCACTTTTCGCGCCATTCCCCTCCCTATGCTTACCGTATTTCCGTTTACTTTGACGGTTACAGGTCCCCGAGTTGACACTACCTTGAGGTTTTCCCCTTCGGAAATACCACGCAGTGCCAGCTTCTGTCGCAGCTTCTTCCCACCGGTCACACCTATTACTCGGACCTGCTGGTCCGAATCTAGATTGGATAACGTCATCTTTAACCCTTATCTCCTTCGTCTTGCCGGGGGTCTCCCTCTTCGCCACACTCGGGCGGGAATTCTCCGTGTTCCGAGTAGTAGCTGAAGTGTTTTATCCACCTGGCTTCGTCCTCTGGACACCCCTCGACGAATTCTATAAACTGGTTCAGTTGAGTTATCGATTCTTTGCTCAGTGAGTGTTCAACTTTGCAGGCATCCTCATCAGCCTGTTCGGCGGATACCTGAAGCATTTTCAGGAACTTCTTGGTGTTTTCGTGGACTTCGGATATTCCTTTGGCGACCTCCCTTCCCTTATCCGTCAGAGTAACCCCTTCGTATTTTCTATAGTTAATGTACCCTTTCCTTTCCAGTTTCTGAAACATCTCCGTTACCGAAGGGGCTTTGACCCCGAGATCACGAGCGATCTCGTTGGTCTTGGCGTGGCCGCGCTGGTTGATCGAGTTGTAGATGCTCTCTAAATAGTCTTCTAAACTCTGATTATCCATTTTTGATTTATTTAGGTTAACCTAATATTGGAGAAATTATAAAACCAACCCCCGATACGATCAAGGACTGAGGGCTGAGACTCTAAAAATTCCTATCCCCCCGGCCAGCGCCTGCCGGAGGATTGTTTTTTTCGTAATTGACTGCTTGAGGTGTAAAAAACCGGTAAACGCAGGTTTTAGTTTACCGGTGCAGGGGGGTTGTTTCTCCCGAAGTCAAAATTTAGTTTACCTTTCCAGGCTGCTCTTACGCTACCTACGAGCGGAATCCATAGTGTAACGCTTTGTGTGTAAAAAACAGCTTTGGAAACCGTTCGACAAAACCGGGGGCGATTTCCCCGGCGTGGAAATCGC
>CAZWZR010000026.1:0-12262 GCA_964638365.1 uncultured Thermotogae bacterium
CATTACCCATAAAAAACTAAACCCATTCGGTTATGGAAATATCCCTCTCCAGCCCAGCAGTCAATCGAGGATACTTCCCTTAAGAATTGCTGATTATTATTCGGGTGTATCCTCTTATCTTGGTCGTAATCAGGAGCTTGGCTCGATTGACTGCTGGGCTGGATCGGTCAGACATATGCGCCGCGTCGCTGGAATTTTCTCGGCCCGGAGCCCTTTTTGTCGCCTAAAATAAGGGCGGAGAACGAGGCCGGGATCGGAAGCGGCGATTTCCATGCTGGAACACTCACCCCCATCGAACGGTGAGTAGGAGCTGAAGGATTGTACTTAGTTTCGATAATGATAGTTAAGTTAATGAAGCGGCTTTTCATTTAGGAGGAAAAATGGAAACAAACGAGCTAAAAGAAAAAGCGAACCAACTGCGAGCTGACGTTTTGAAAACGGTGACCAACGCGGATTCCGGTCATCCCGGTGGAGCACTGGGAATGGCCGATACCTGGACCGTCCTTCACTACGAGTACCTGAACGATAAACCAGACTATCCGGACTGGGAAGAGAGGGACCGTTTCGTCTTATCCAATGGTCATACCTGTCCTCTCCTCTACTCGGTTCTGGCCGACAAAGGCTACTATCCGAAGGAGGAGCTGGACCACTTCAGGGAACTGGGAGGCCTTCTCCAGGGTCACCCCTCTACGGCAAAGGGCATACCCGGCGTCGAGTTCTCTTCGGGGTCTCTGGGTCATGGCCTGTCCTTTGCGGCGGGAGTGGCTCTGTCGGGTAGATTGAGCGATCAGGATTACAGGACCTACGTTTCTATCTCCGACGCCGAGTGCCAGGAAGGCCAGACCTGGGAGGCCGCTGCAGTGGCTAAAGACAAAGAGCTGGGCAATCTCTGTGCCGTCTTGGATTACAACGATAGCCAGATCGATGGCAAGGTTTCCGATATCATGGACGTGGCCCCGCTAGTCGAGAAGTGGGAGAGCTTCGGCTGGCGCGTGATTGAGATTGACGGTCACGACTACGACCAGATCAAGGATGCTTACGAAACCTTTCTCGACGAAAGTTCGAGCAGGGGGAAGCCAACAGTTATCGTGTCGCACAATACGCTCGGAAAAGGTGTCTCGTTCATGGAAGGCGATCCCGGCTGGCACCACGGTGTGTTAAGCGATGAACAGATGGAACAGGCCATGGAAGAGCTGGGAATAGAAGATTAACTAAAAAAATATCAAAAAAAATCGTTGACCGTTAAGCAGGATTCTTAAGAGATATGATAAAAAGGGGCCAGATCTCTGGCCCCTTTTCGTATTTCCTCTGGTTCTATCCCTTCAGCTTGAAGTACTTTCGTTTTCTATTTCGAACTGAATCGGTCCCTGGTTTGGAGCGTCGTAAATTAAATTGTAATAATCCGAGGATTCACGGGCTTCAAATGCTATCTTCCCGCTGGAGGTCTCTCCTTCGTCGAGTACGTTGCTCTGAAAGTATCCTTCCAGTGCAGATGTGGCCAGGCTTGCGGGCTGGGTTCTGCCGCTACTCTCCTCGAGAGAGAAGTTCAGGGATTTCGAAGGATATTGGCCGTCTTCCAGAGCCCTGACGGTCACGGTTACTACCACGAACTGTCTTCCCGCTTCTGCCTCCCAATCACTTATCGAATCTCTCATGTTTGCTTCCTGGAGAGTTATTCTGACCGATCCGTTGCTCGCTGACTCCCCGACGTAGTAAGTCGCCGGATCGACGGATATGGTCTTTTCCGCGGTGTCAGACCCGTCCCTGTCGTCTATTACGGTTAAATTGACCGTGTAGTCTCCTCCCTGTTCGTATCTATGGCTTACCTCAGAGCCCCTGCTGGCTCTTCCATCGCCGAACTCCCACTCGTATGAGACCAACTGTCCGTCCGGGTCGCTCGACTCTTCCGCGGAAAACTCCACGGTAAGTGGTGCGGTCCCCGTTTCGGGACTGGCGGAAATCGCAGCCGATGGAGTCTCGTTTTCGGGTGGCGGTTCGGTTGCGTTTATAGTTGTGGTTGTTGAGGCGTTCAAGCCGTCGTCGTCCACTACTTCCAGTGTTGCCTGGTACTCTCCGGCTTCCTCGTAGGTATGCTCTATCACGTTAAGCAAGTCCGTGCCTGAAGTGGAATCCCCGTCGCCGAACTCCAGAGTATACTCTTCGATAACGCCGTCCGGGTCCTCGGAACCGGATAGGTCGAACGATACCGTCAACGGTGCTTCTCCTTCTTCCGGATCTCCTGTCAGGCTGGCTGAAGGTTCGCTGGCCTCGACGGAGACGGTGCCCGTGGTCGTGTCGGTTGAGCCATTGTTGTCGGTAACGGTAAGTGTTATCGTGTATTCGCCGGTATTTTCGTAAGTGTGATCGACGATTCTACCGTTTCCCGTGCTTCCATCTCCGAACTCCCACTCGAATTGGTCGATTATGCCGTCCTGGTCCTCCGAGTTGCTGGCGTCGAAAGTAACCAGAAGTGGTGCTCCTCCGGTAGAGGGGTCGGCCGAGAAAGAAGCCGTTGGTGCTTCGTTGGAATTACAACCATTCAGGGTGAAAATCAACAGCGAAAAAAGAAACAGCAAACTGACGTACTTTCCAAATCTTCTCATGGGTACCTCCTGGATTGGTGGGCCCGTTATTTAATCTCGGTTCACTCGGTAGCCTTCATTATAAGTCATTTACCTTAGAATAACATACTTCGGAATAAATATTCAAACGGTGGAAACCGCCTCGGCATTGAGGAAAGGGGGTTTTAGAACCAGCTTCGCCACTAATTATCCCAGCCCTCTTCCCCGATGAGTGGTAAGAAACTGCAGTATGCCCCCTCTTGCCTGGTGACTTTCTCTGCCTTTTTCGTCAGTATATTTAACCTCTGTTGCTTCCTGCTCCCCACCGGCAACACGGCTTTCCCGCCCTGATCCAACTGGTCAATCAGGAGATCCGGTACTTCGGGAACTGAACCAGTGCCAAGTATCCGCTTGAACGGGGACTGTTCTTCCCAGCCCCTGGTGCCATCTCCTTCCCTGTACCTTACGTTCTCAATCCCGAGTTCCTCGTGGACCTCTTTTGCCCTCTCCAGCAACTCTCTCTTCCTTTCCACCGTGAAGACCTTTTCGGCCAGGCTTGCCAGGATTGCCGTCTGAAAACCCGATCCGGTACCGATTTCCAGTACCTCGTCTTCAGGGCCAGGGTCAAGTAAATCCGTCATCAGCGCAACTATATAAGGTTGCGATATCGTCTGACCCTTCCCGATCGGCAATGGCCTGTCGGAATACGCCTCCGCCCTCCTTTCTCCAGGAACGAAGAGGTGACGCGGGTTGGATCGGAATGCGTCCAGGATCCTCCTGTCTGTAATTCCCCGATCCTCTATCTGGGTCGAGATCATTTCCTCCAGCCGTGGCTGGTAGCTACTCGGAGTCATCGTCCTGTTCTGTTTCTTCCGGAGAAAAGTAATTCTCGATCAGGTCGATGGCCTTTGTTTCAGCGTTTTCGGGCACCATGACCCGGATCTCTCCCAGACCGTCAACCGGAATCGGATAGACCGAATGGGTTATATGAGAGGACAGGTAACAATTGACGCCGTAATCCTCCAGCAGGGATTTCATCATTTCTGCTTTCTGTTCGTTCCAGGTCCGATGGATTTCTACTAGTTCCATTTGACTAATCCTCCTCTCTTTGAGCCAGTGCGTCCTCCTTGTATTCCATTAACTCCTCCCATTCGTCCGACGTGACGCGCTCGAACTCCTCGGAGGAGAGATCGCCGACTTCGACTGGCCCTATGGCGAGCCGGCGGAGCCGGACAATAGTTAGGTCCACGGCTTCGAAGAGCCTCTTTATCTCGTTTTTCTTTCCTTCTGTCAGAATTAGTTCGAATTCGGTGTGCTCCTCCCCTCGGTTGATGACGTTGCCTTCCTTGATCTGAAGGGTATCGCCATCGTCCTCTACCCCTTTCATGAACCGGTCAATAACCCCCCCGATTTCCCCGTGTCCGAGCCGGCCGTCTATCCAGAGGTGATACCTCTTTTCGACCTCGTAACGGGGGTGAGTCAGGGCGTGGACCAGCTGACCGTCGTTGCTGAGCAGCAGTAATCCCTCGGCGTCCTGGTCCAATCTGCCCGCCCAGCGGTAGCCGATAAAGCCCTCGGACCTAAGCTTCCGGCCCAGAGTTCTACCGTAATGAGGGTCGTCGTGGCTGCAGAGCATTCCCTGCGGCTTGAAGAACTTGTAGGCCCGCTTTTGTGCCGGATAGGTCGGGAGCGGATGTCCTCTTAGGTATAGACTGTCTATTTCTTCCAGAGTGTAATCGGCGAAGGGGTTGGTTTCAGTTTCGTCGTTTAGGATGACTTCGCCGGCTTCAATCAGGTCCCTGGACTTCCGCCGCGAAAGGCCGGACTGTCGCTGTACGATTTTCATTAGTTTCATGGTGATTAAAGGATGGACGAGGCGGACTTCTTTTGCAAGATTCCCGGCGGAGCGCCACTTCCGGTCAATCCGAAGTCGACCTGTTTTTCGGCGTTTGACGGCAAGATGTTTATGTCCGATAATAGGATGACAACTAGAAAATTGTGGGAAGCTCTGTTCAGCCCTATATATTGTTCGAAATGATAATGAACAGGAGGAGGAAACAGAACTATGAAGAGAGAGACAGCCGAGTTTCTGGAGGATTACGTCAATACGATCAGTCCTTCTGGGTTTGAAGACCCCGCTGCCGAGCTATGGAAGCGGGAAGCGGAGGGGTTCGCTGACGAGGTCAAAGGTGATCTGCATGGAAATTCATTTGCGGTTGTAAACAAAGGGGGGAGCCCCAGGGTTATGCTGGCCGGCCACACCGACGAAATTGGACTGATGGTGAGTCAGATAACCGAAGGGGGTTATCTCTTCTTTAACACGATCGGTGGCTGGGATAATCAGGTGCTTCCGGGCCAGCGCGTCCGAATCCGGGGAGTAGAAGACGAGGTAATCGGTGTAATCGGGAGAAAGCCGATTCACCTGCTGGAGGAAGAGGAGAGAAAAGAGGTAGTAAAGCCCGAGGACCTCTGGATCGATATAGGTGCCGAGGATAAAGAAGAGGCCGAGGCGCTTGTCGAGGTAGGGTCCGCCGGAGTTCTTGACTACTCCTTCGAGGAACTGCAGGGAGATCTGGTTGCTGCCAGGGGTTTCGACGACAAGAGCGGCGGATTCGTAGTTCTGGAAGCCGCACGGAAGCTTGCCGAAATGAACCCGGAGGCCGAAATCCACGCCGTGGCGACGGTCCAGGAGGAGATTGGCCTCAGAGGGGCTCAAACATCGGCTTTTGGGATCGATCCGGATATAGGTATAGCTGTTGACGTAAGCTTTGCCACGGATACTCCTTCCATGGACAAGGAGAAGCGGAAGGTGGGCGAAGCCGAGATGAACGGGGGGCCGCTGCTTTCCAAAGGGCCTAACATAAACCCCGTGCTCTTCCAGAAGATGGTTCAGGTCGCAAAGAACAACGATATTTCCTACCAGGTTAAAGGTGCTCCCGGGGGTACCGGTACGGACGCAAACGCAATCCAGCTCACCAGGGGTGGCGTGGCCACCGGGCTAGTTTCCATCCCGAACCGCTACATGCATAGCCCGTGTGAAGTCGTCAGCCTTTCGGACCTTGATGACATCATTGACCTGCTATCGCTGACTGTGGAAGAGGTTGCCGGGGAAGAATACGAACCTTTCTAACATAAATATCAAAAAGATGATAGGTGATTTGCGATGACCAGTTTGAAGGAACGAGCCGAGCTGGCTGGAAACAGGTACGAAGAACTAGCAAGTTTTGAAGCTGATCAGGAGATAACTGCCGGAGGATTGCGGATCAAGGGCAATGTCAAGTTCAGAAAACCGAGAAGTGTCGTAGTTGATTACGATGAATACCAGAATCCTTTTGAGGATTTTGAAACTCAGGTGTCAGGTGGACCGGAGTTCTCCGGGGAGGACCTAACCGGTGCCCGGATGGTTTACGACGGAAGATCGACCTGGGTACATTTAGTGGATAAGGATACGGCCTACAGGAAGCAGGGAAAACAGCTGGGGTCGCCATTCACCGGAGTCGATGTCTTCGGACAGCTTGGATTTTTGCCGGATCTCGTCAGCGATTTCCTGCTAAAAGACGAAGGCGAGGGCGAGGTAAACGGGCGGTCCGTCGACAGGATCGGGATAAAGCCAAAGAGTTCCCGCCGCTCGCTCTTCCTCAAGGACGAAGTGTTTAACCTTGACAGGGCGGAACTGGCCATCGACAAAGAGCTGGGTTTGCCGCTGAAAATTACCTATTATCCGGGACAGGAAGAACAGATAAGGTTTCCCTCCAGTCAGGGTGGCCCCGTATTTGTCGAATACTCGGACTTCGATTTAGATGGTCTGAGTGACAGGGACTTCGAGTTTGACCCCTCCAAGGTGGATAAGACCTTCGAGGAAAACCTGGTTGGAGAGGACGAATTCTCGGACGAGTTCCCGTTGGACGTCCCCCTTGACGGTTTCAAGCAACGCGGTTACGAACTGGCCCAGGAAGAGATCTCGACTCACCTCTCCGTGGATGGGGACAGGGCTTTTGCAACTCTCGTATTTGTTAGCTCCGACGAGACGGAGGGAAGGGCTACTGGATCGCTTCAGCTGCTCGTCGGGAATTACCTTTCACGGGAAATGAGCCGGCATCGTTCTTTCCTTTCCGAGAACGGTGAAGAGGTTGATCGGGATGGTATTTCAGGTAAATTAGTCGACCGCGGCGAGAGAGTCAAGGAGCGGTTACCGGAAGAGTTCAAGCAAGAAATATACGAGGTCGGCTGGCAGAAGGGCGAAGTATTCTACTACCTCCTGGGTCAGGGAGTAAGGAAGGAAGAACTGCTGGACCTAGCCGAGGACCTCGGGCCGTCTATCGTAACACCTTGAGTTCTTTAAGAGTAAGCACTAATCGGTACCGGTAGGGTTTTTTCGGCTGGAATCAAAAACCGGGAGGAGTTCGGCTTACTTCCTGAATTCCTCCCGGAATTTCTTTAACTTCTCGAAGAATGATTCTTCTTCCTCCGAACTGTTACCAACCGGGCTCTCCAGGCTCTCGTTCAACTTCTCCACGAGCTTCCTCTCTTCCCGGTCGAGATCGGTCGGAGTCAGTGCCTTAATCCTAATGATCTCGTCCCCTTTTCCGGGCTTGTTCAGGTGTGGTATACCTCGTTTCCTCAGCTTTAACTTTTCACCTGACTGGGTGCCAGGTTCCAGTTCGATTTCTTCCACACCATCGAGAGTCGGTACCGAGATCGTGTCGCCCAGTATTAGCTGGGTGAAGTGGACCGGCACCGTGGTCAATATATCGTCTCCTTTCCGGATGAAGGTCTCGTGTTCCTTGATATCGACCGTAATGAACAGGTCTCCTGGTGGTGCTCCCTGCCGTCCCACGTTACCTTTCCCTTTTAATCTAAGCTTGGAGCCATCCTGAACCCCCGGAGGTACTTTTACCGAAATCTCCGACTTCTCCTTGATTCGTCCTTCACCACGACATTTCGGGCAGGGGTCGTCTATTATCTCACCGCTGCCGCCGCACTTGGGGCAGGACTGAACGTTGACGAAGCTGCCGAGCATCGTCTGCTGTTTCTGGCGTATTTCTCCCCGCCCGTTACAGTGCGTGCAGGTCCGCTTTGAAGAGCCAGGTTTGACTCCCGATCCGTCACACCGATCGCATTTTACGAACCGGGGGATAGTAAACTTTACCTGAGTCCCCTTGGCAGCATCCTCGAGAGAAATTCTTAGTTTTCTCTCCAAATCTTCGCCTCTTTGAGCGGCAGTCTGAGAGGATCTACCTCGTCGTCCCCCCTGCCCGAAGAACATGTCGAATATGTCGTCGAAAGAGCTGTCGGAAAAGGCGCTTCGCGCTCGTTCGTAATCCTGGTCGTTAAAGTCAAATCCCTGCGAAGGGCCGGTGTGGCCGAAACGGTCGTACTGGGCCTTTTTGTCCGGATCGGAAAGGACCTCGTAGGCCTCAGTGACTTCCTTGAATTTTTCCTCGGCCTCTTCCTGATCTAGGTCCGGATTCATATCCGGATGGTACTTCTTGGCCTTCTTCCTGTATGCCTTCTTTATCTCGTCTTCCGAGGCGTCTTCATCGACGCCAAGAACGTCATAGTAGTCTTTTGCCATAATTACCGGCCCTCTGCTTTATTGAGAATCAATTTATCTTAAGCCACGCTCGATTATTCTTCATCCTCGGGTTCTTCGTACTCTGCATCTACGTATTCGTCGTCATCGCCGTCGGCGGTACCGGTAGTACCTCCCGATGCGCCTGGTCCTCCGGGACCCCCTGCACCTCCGGGACCCCCTGGACCTCCGGGTCCACCTGCACCTGGTCCGGCTGCGCCGCCTGGGCCCTGAGCTCCGTCTGCTCCGTCGTATGCGGTTTCACCGATTTCCTGAGCGGCTTCATTGAGTTCTTCAATACCTTCTTCGATTTCCTCTTTCGACGCGTCCTCGTCGACCAGTTCCTGCAGGTTTTCTATTTTTTCCTCTATTTCCGACCTGGTGCTTTCGTCGATCTGGTCTCCGAACTCCTCCAGGCTCTCTCTGGTCGAGTAGATAAGCTGATCTGCCTTGTTCTTGGTCTCGACCTTCTCGGCCTTCCGTTTGTCTTCTTCCTCGTGTTTTTCGGCCTCTTCCTTCATCTGTTCGATCTCTTCTTCGGATAACCTGGACGGTTCTTCGATCGTGGTCGATTCGGATTTGCCCGTGCCCTTGTCCTCTGCTGATACGTGTAGGATGCCGTCCGCGTCTATCTCGAAGTTGACATCGATTTGAGGTGTTCCTCTTGGGGCCGGAGGAATTCCAGTCAACTGGAAGCGACCGATACTCTTATTGTCCTCGGCCATCTTCCGTTCACCCTGGACGACGTGTATGTCGACCGTGGTCTGGTTGTCCTCGGCTGTAGAGAAGGTCTTTGATTTCTCCGTAGGTATGGTAGTGTTCTTGTCGATCAGCGGTGTCGTGACCCCCCCTAGCGTCTCTATTCCCAGAGTCAGCGGGGTTACATCCAGCAACACGAGATCGTCTACTTCACCGGCTAAAACTCCACCCTGAATGGCGGCACCTCTGGCAACTACTTCGTCCGGATTGATCTCTTTGTTTACCTTGCCCGGAACGTGCTCTTCGATTAACTCCTGGACCTTGGGTATTCTGGTCGAACCGCCTACCAGAACGACCTGATCGATATCGGTCTTGGTCATCCCGGCTTCCGAAAGCACGGATTCCAGTATGTCCATTGTCCGGGAGAGTTCATCGTCGATCATGCTTTCGAACCTGGCCCTGGTCAGTTTCTCCTCGAGATGCTTTGGCCCGTTCTGGTCCGCGGTGATGTAGGGCAGGTTAATCGTCGTTTCCTTCCGGTTAGAGAGTTCCTTCTTGGCTTCTTCCGCGGAAGTCTTTAACCGCTGGAGAGCGCTTGGATCGTCGGAGAGGTCGATTCCCTCCTGGCTCTCGAACTTTTCTACGAGCCAGTCGATTATCTTCTGGTCGAAGTCGTCTCCACCCAGCTTCGTGTCTCCGTCGGTGGCGACTACTTCGAAGACTCCGTCGCCGAGTTCGAGGATGGAGACGTCAAAGGTTCCGCCTCCCAGGTCGTAAACCAGAATCGTCTGGTCCGATTCGTCCTTCAGTCCGTAAGCGAGTGAAGCTGCCGTAGGTTCGTTGATTATCCTTTCTACTTCGAGATCCGCCAGCTTACCCGCGTCCTTGGTCGCCTGACGCTGACTGTCGTTGAAGTAAGCCGGAACGGTGATGACCGCTTTGTTGACCTCGCGACCGATCCTCTCTTCGGCGTCCTCCTTGATCTTTCGCAGGATCATGGAGGATATCTGTTCCGGATTGTAAGTCTTTTCTTCGCCGTTAGTAGAGATGCTTACCTCGTAGTTCTCGCCCATCTTCCTTTTTATCGATGCGACGGTCCTCTCCGGATTGGTTATTGCCTGTCTCTTGGCGGTTTCTCCGACGAGTCGCTCGTCGTCGTCGGAAAAAGCAACGATCGATGGTGTTGTCCTGTTGCCGTCAGAGTTCGTTATGACTTCCGGGTCTCCACCTTCCAGCACTGCTACACATGAATTTGTCGTTCCAAGATCTATCCCGATAATTTTTTCTTTAGCCATTTTTTCTACCTCCCTTGTTTGGCTCTTTAGGATTTATCTTCGCCTTCTTCCTCGTTGGAAGCTGGCTTTAAGTTTACCTTTACTTTGCTCGGTTTCAGTACCTGGTCCTTGTATTTATAACCTCTTTCGAATTCTTCAGTAATCTCGTTATCGTCGTAATTGTCGGATTCGACCCGCATTAGTGCTTCGTGTTTATTTGGGTCGAACTTCTCTCCTTCTGCCTGAATCAGTTCAACGTCCTGCTTTTCCAGGAACTCGTCAAACTGGGCGTATATTCTCTCAATTCCTTCTATAAACGATTCCTCGTCATCGTTCTTCTCAAAACTCTGAAATGCCCGGTCCAGGTTGTCGTAAATCGGCACCAGGTCCATTATCAATTCACCCTTTTCCTTTGCTACCTTCTCATCCGTCTTATCTCCCTGCCTTTTCTTGTAGTTCTCGAAGTCGGCTTTCAGGTGCCTGATTCTGTCCTTCAAGTCCCTAATTTTTTCATCTTTCTCCTGCAGTTCGTTTTCTAGCTGCTCCAGTTCCTCTTTGGCTAATTCACTTTCTCCATGGTTGGAATTGCTTGTTTCTTCCGTCTTTTCCTCTTCGAGGTCCTGGTACTCTTTTTCCTCCGTCTTTTCTTCCATCCAAATCACCTCTCTTCTAGTTATTGCTTCCAGCTGTCAACAAAGTGTCCAGCCTGCTTCCCATGTACTGAACCGTGGAGAACGCTTTGCTGTAATCCATTTTAACCGGTCCCAGAATCCCCAGAGAACTCGAACAGTTGGCAAGCCTCTTGACGATCAGGCTGTAAGGAAGTAACTCCGTATGGTCTTTTATTCCGACCAGCGCGTTGATCTGGTTATCCTTCTCCTTACAGGTCTCCGTGATCTTAGCCAGTTTATCCTCCTCCAGGTAATCAAATACCCGTTTTAGCTTGTCGGTATCCTGGCTATCCTCTGAGTTGCTGCCGATTACGTTCAGCGTTCCTTCCAGGTACAATCTCCGTTCGGTCCTTTCCTTGAGGAAATTGCGGATCAACATGAAGGAATCTCTGGTCATCTTATCGTACCAGCCTTCCTCGTTTAAGTTCAGATCCTTCAGGTCCTTTAATTCCTCCAGCCTCAAGCCTTCCAGTCTATCCGAGAGCAGCGGTACTATCTTTTCTAGCTCTTCTTCCGTTATCTCCCTTTCCGATTCGATGACTCTGTTCTCCACAAGACCGATATCCGTAACCAGTATGGCCATCAGGTGAGTCCTGTCCAGCTGGGTCATGGTGAAGTACTCTACTTTTCTCTCTTCTAGCTCCGGACCAAGAACGAAGCCGGCGTATCCCGTGATGTTCGCGAGCAAGGTTGCGGTATTCCGCAATAACCTTTCCGTATTTTGCTGCTCGAATTCGTACGCTTCGACGATGGCTCGCTGTTCCTCTCCTGATAACTCAGATAGTTCCAGAAGCCAGCTGACGAAGTAACGAAACCCTTCAATCGTCGGAACTCGGCCCCCCGAGGTGTAAGGTTTTTTCAGGTATCCTTCCTCCTCGAGTTCATGCATGTCGTTGCGGACCGTAGCGGACGAGTAGTCCAGGTCGTATTCGTCAAGTATCAACTTGGAGGATACGGGTTCCCCGGTTTCAATATATCCATCCACGATCTCTTTCAGTATCAGTTCTTTCCTGTTTTTCATAAATTAGCACTCACACCCTGAGACTGCTAAATGGTACAGGTACCCCAGCTCCTTTTCAACCGCTCCAATGGTTTGCCAGCCGACAGAGGTCATTAATTAAAAGTTGCCGATCGCGAATAACCACCTCTTTTAAACCCGAATTGAATGGGAGCATCATGACTATTAAATAACAAAGCAGGGAGACCTTATTTGTTGCAAATTAATTAACTCCCTTATAAAATTAATCGCTTGAAAGAAGGTTAGAAATATAAGGGGGGGTGACCAGAACGGTCAATTAAATTTTATTAGTTGGATCTGGGTACTAACTTTGAGTCTTGTCAACCTTAGCAAGGAGGTATAAGTCATGAATTATCGCTGGAAAAGTGGATTAATACTTGCACTTTCCATCTCTTTATTGGCTTCTTTGTTTGTTGCTGGTCTAGCGCAGGAAAAACCCGAGGTGCAGAACCCGGATACGTTAACTG
>CAZWZR010000027.1:0-12253 GCA_964638365.1 uncultured Thermotogae bacterium
CAGAAAATATGAATTTAAACACGATCACCGTGACTGCCGTACATATCAGTGCCGTGGGGACGAGGTTGTAGATGAAATCCAGGTAGCTGAACCCTCCAGCGGATGATATCATGATGTTTGGCGGGTCCCCGACGAGAGTCGCGACGCCCCCGATGTTTGCGAACAGTCCCTGGGTGAGCAGTATCGGTTTCGGGTCGATCCCCAGAACGGAACTTATTGACATCGAAATAGGTGCGACGAGCAGTATCGTCGTGACGTTGTCGATTGTCGTGGACATGAAGGCAGCAAGTATGCCGAACAACAATATCATGTAGAAGTAGTCGCCGCGCGATAGCTTCGCTGCCCAGATGGCGAGTGTCTCGAACAAGCCAGTATCCTTCAATATCCCGACGACGATCATCATTCCAAGCAGGAGCCCGATCGTATTCCAGTCGATGGCCTCCGTTATCACTTCTCTTTCCGTATAGAAGCCGAAGAAGATGCCCACCACAACCATCGAGGTCCCTCCGACGACGGAGGCAAGTGACCTCTCTATTTTGTTCGTGAGAATGGCCGTATAGGTTCCCACAAAAATTGCGGCGGATAGCACAATTTCAAGATTCATCCTGATGGGTCCTCCGCTAACAACTGGTTATACCCGTTAAATTTAGGTCTTTTGAAGACACTCACTAGGCTAATACTCAGCTACACGCTAAAAACAATATAGGCCGCAATTAACTATTTATAAGATTAGAACTAAATCTTCAACAGCGTGTACGGCATAGATCGTTGCATTTTCTTTAGCTAGATAAATGTATACCACTTTTACCAAAACTGATCGGTTTTTTCACATTCTTTGGAAAAGTAAGTTTATACGCAAGACTTGTTTATCAGACAGGTGGTGGTACAGCACTCAGATGAGGAAAGCCCCCTGGAAAAGGAAGCTTCCGTTAAACGGTTGAGGTGGACTATTAAACCTGAATTAACTGCAGGAATTGATACTCAAAAATTGGTGTTGCAGACCCGAGGTGCAGGATCGATCAATCATACGCTGAAATCCGGTATTACGGTTTTCGATTTTCTCATGTTATAATCCATTTAAGTCAAATAATTGTCTCCACCGTTTTAGGGAGGTGGGATAATGAAAGTTGAATTCAAAGTAGATTCCGGTCATTTGAGGCGGGACGGTCCTGTAATCGATGCGGCGATAGACAAATATACGTCCAACCTATGGCCATTTGGCAGGAAAGAGAAGGCTCACAAGAAGCTGGTGAAAAAAGAAGAGGAAATTATTGAGAAGCACGGTATCGAGAAGAAAGAAGAGCTCAACGATACTTTTCTCATTGTCAAGGATGTTGAGTCCGAAGACGAGGCCCGGGAGGAGATCGAGTCCTTCAAGGAGGACCTGCACGAGCTTTACTCGGAGGAGTTCGACCTCGACGTGCCGCCTATAGAGCTCTCGCTACGCTCGAAGTACGGGGGATGAATTCCCGTATAAGTTTAATCAGTTGACGGCCGTTTAAATTTGGTGTATTTCGGTCGAAAAGACGTTTTCTGATACGCCACGGTACTTAAAAATTGCCGTGGCTTTTTTTGTGATTTAACTCTTTTAGGGGTTCCTTTAAAAAGAATAGCGAGTAACTCAAATTTGCCGGGGGTGTGGTGGTTCCACAGCTTCCCCCTTGCAAGCCGAAAAAGGTACTGGTCTCGCGATCCTTCCAGAAAAATCCTGAAGCGCTCAGGAACCGTCTGGAGAAAAGACTGATTCCTCTATCGGTTCATCCACCTCGATGCCGTAAATCCTAGTCGTGTAGCCTTCCCCGTTCTCCTCGCCTTCGAGTATGTATTCATCCTGGTCGGCTTCCGCCCAACTGCGCCAGTCATCAGCGCTACCGTAGGTGCCTATAGCCCCTTCTCTGTATTTGCTCCACATTCGAGGGAACAACATGGGCATTTCCTGCCAGCCGTCAGCACCCATTTGTTTTATAAATGCGGTTTCGTTTTCTTTGTCCAGGATGACACCCATTGTTCGTTCTGTCTCGTAAATGTTTACGTCCATCCGAAATAGTTCTTCTTCAGTTCCAATGTTAATGAGCCTGTGGGCAAATTCCGCTGGCTTCCCCTCGTAGGTTCCTTCGATACTGTAGCGCAGGGTGTTTAACTCTTCGAAATCGTCCTCCTCGGCGAGGACCAGCCCTCCGTTAGACAGAAGGATTAGAGAAACAACCAACACCCAACTAACGAAAATCAGTCCCAGTCTTTTCAAATTGGACATGGTGAAGCCCTCCCCCTTTTTTGGGTTAAATGAACAAAAAACGTTTAAAAAATAGAAAACGCAATTCTACGATACACGTTTTCACTTAGAAATACAAATATCGGGATATTTTTAGGTAGGTTAACACGATTGGCGATGGATTTAGGTTGCGGAGGCCGGCATAACCTGGACTATCGAAATCGGGGGGTGAGAATCAATAAAATTTGCAGGTGAACTGCCTATTCAAACCGGCGAACCGAGACGATGCGACGGGAAAGATTAGCCGGTAACGGAAATTCCTGCGAAGAGTGAAGTCTTTGAACTGTTTCAGCTGGTTTCGAAAGGCCAGCTGTGCTTTGCCCTCGTGGTTGTCTATAATAATTATGAGGGTAGTTCATTTTGAAAATCAGCGGGGAGGGTAAATAATGCGAAGTATTAAAGCTTCAATTGAAAACTTGCTGGAGGATAAGTTCAACAGGAGAGGTTTTCTCCGTACGCTATCTGCTGCTTCTCTATCCTGGCTCTTCGGGTCAGGTATGGCCCGGGCAGGTGGAAGTGCTGAAGCTGACCAGAGCGGTTCGGATGACACTAAGGTCGCCGTTATAAAGACGGATAACCGGAAAGAGGGAATCAGTCAGGCCGTCTCCGCGCTCGACCTGAATGGTAGGTTCACCGGACAGGAGGTCCTGATAAAGCCCAACTTCAATACTGCCGATCCTTTTCCCGCTTCCACCCACAACGATACCCTGGTTCGGATTATCCGTGAGCTCAGAAAGAGGAACGCCGGTTCGATCACTCTTGGTGAAAGGAGCGGACCCCCACCGACGGACCGGGTTTTTGAGGACAAGGGTATCTACGAGCTATCGGAGAAACTTGACTTTGATCTGGTTAATTTCGACCGGCTTTCAGAAGAGAATCTGCCCCTGCAGGAGCCGGAGAAAAGCCATTGGAAAAACGGTTTCCGCGTTGCGAGGCCGATAATCGAATCCGATAGGATCGTTTCCACCTGCTGCCTCAAAACGCACCAGTTCGGTGGGGAATTTACGATGTCGCTCAAGCTCTCCGTCGGAATAGTTCCCCGGGAAGGTTATAACTACATGAGTGAGCTCCATTCTTCCTCTCATATGCGCGAGATGATTGCGGAAATCAACCAGGTTTACTCCCCGGACCTCGTGGTAATGGATGCCATGGAAGTATTTACCGACGGTGGGCCCTCGTCCGGCGAGCGAAAGAGGGCAAACCTGATCGTGGCAGGGACGGATCGTGTTGCAGTGGATGCAGTAGGCGTGGCTATTCTCCGGGCCTTAGGATCTAACAGGGAGATTATGGGGACGAAACCGTTCCAGCAGGAGCAGATCAAAAGGGCCGTTGAGCTCGGCCTGGGGATAAATGGTCCGGAGAAGATAGATCTCGTTGGGAACGAGCGAGCGGAGAGTACCATAAGTAAGATCCGGACTAACCTCTGATATGTTCTGATGAGCGGGGCTGAAAGAATCATTAATGTCGCGTATTTGTTTAGTGTTATTGGTTCCTTCAAAGGTTCGTATGCCAGGCGCTAACTCCGGACGGGCTAATTAACCCTCTGTAAACCCCAGGTTTTCCTGGGGTTATTTATTTTTCGATTTACGGTAAAGGGTCGCCCTTTCCATCGTTGTATTTGATTACCCTCGAGTTATCGGGAATTATATAAGTGTGTCCCATATACTAGAGCGGGGGATTTTCTCGGAAGGTGGTCGGGTTGATTGCCTGGATCGTCATATTCGGCTTTATCACGATTATAATCCTGCTCGATCTAGATTCGATAGACTGGAGTTAGTTATTTATCTCCCCGATCTCCAGACTGGCTTTACCCGGGAATAATAGCCATAAAAATAATTTGTTAAAAACTCCGTTAACGCGGTTAGGTAGAAAATTGCCTTCGAGGTGATCTTTTTGAAACCAGCCGAGTCGCTTGCTGACGCAGAGTTCGATCTGGTGGTAATTGGTGGAGGAATAACGGGTGCGGGAGTGGCGCGGGACGCGGCAATGCGGGGAATGGACGTGGCACTGCTGGAAAAGGACGATTTCGGTCAGGGGACGAGTAGCAGGTCGACCAAGCTGGTTCACGGCGGACTCCGTTACCTGGAGAACTACGACTTCGGTTTGGTCCGGGAGGCGTTGAGGGAGAGGAAGATATTGCTGGAGATCGCTTCCCACCTGGTTTATACTTCGAAGTTCTTCTTCCCGGTCTACGAGCAATCACGGGTCTTTCCGCTTCAGCTTCGCGCTGGACTCTTCTTTTACGACCTGTTGGCGGGTAGCAAGGGTATAGGAAGTCACGAGTTTATAGGTCCAGAAGAGACCAGAGAAGAGTTTCCAGGGCTGAAGAAAGAGGGCCTAAAGACCACCGGAGTCTACTACGATTGTCAGATGGATGATGCCAGGCTGGTCCTGAGCAACATTTTGGACGCCAGAGCGCGGGGTGCAAGCGCCGTGAATTACGCGGAAGTAACAGCGGTGAGCCAGGTTGAGAGTGGTCAAGAGTGGGAGCTCGACGTTCGTGATGAGCTCAACGAGGAAGAGTTCCAGATCCGAACGGATAGGATAGTGAATGCCACCGGGCCCTGGTCGGACGACCTCGCCGAGAACTGGAGGGAAAGTGACGATCGGTTCCTGAGACCGACGAAGGGGGCACATATAACCCTGCCCGCGTTGGACACCGAGGTTGCCGGATTCTTCCCGTCGATCCACGACGATCGACTTTTCTTCGTCATTCCCTGGGAAAATAGGACGCTTATCGGGACGACCGATACCGACTATTCGGGTTCTCCGGACGAGCTTTCAGTCGAGGAGAGCGATAGAGATTACCTGCTCTCAAACGTAAATCATTATTTAGAAGGGGTCGAGTTCACGGAAGCCGACGTATCCTCCGAGTTCGCCGGACTCCGCCCTCTTTACTCGACCAGCAGAGGTGAAGTCGGTGAATCAGAGGTCTCACGCGACCACGAGATCCTGGTGGAAAAAGACTCGATATACACGATAATAGGTGGAAAATACACTACCTACCGGGCGATGGCGGAGGAGACGCTGGATCTAATGGGAGCAGAGAAGAAGAGGTCGACGGCTGAGGTAGATCTCCCCGGCGCCTGGAGCGACGGAGATAGGGAGTATTTGAAGTCAGAAATTCTCTCGAATTACTCCCTTTCGGAAGCTCAAGTCGAAGAACTGCTGAAGAGGTACGGATCGAGAACGGATTCAGTACTGGAACGGGCAAGCGAGTTCCCGGACTACGACGAGCCAGTGGGCGAAGCTGACACACCGATAAAGGCCCAGGTGTATCAAGCGGTGATGAACGAATTTGCGCGGAAACCCGAAGACGTGGTCAGGCGGAGAACCAACCTGTTCACCCGGAAGGAGTCAAACGAGGAAGCGGTGTATGAAACAATGAAAAATATGGATAGCGAGGATATAGAAGTAGAAAGAGGGTAAGTTAGCGAAAGCAAGTATGTTTTCTTAGCCCTTTAACACCTTAATTATTCGATAGGCGGGATTTCCAGCCCACCGGCGTGGTTTATATAGCGCGTAATTCGATTTCGATAAAAACTTCAGGAGTTTCTTGAAAGAGGGGGGTGAAGGTATTAAAAGCTTCACCCCCTTCTCCATTTATCAAAACTTCTTAAAGCTCTTCCAGTATCGCTTCCACGTCGTCCTCGACGGATCCGATTGGCTTGAGGTTGAATTTATCGACCAGCACGTCCAGCACGTCCTCGGAGACGAACGCGGGGAGGGTCGGTCCGAGCCGGATCCCTTCTATTCCCTGGCTCAATAGCGCCAGAAGAACGGTTACCGCCTTCTGTTCGTACCAGGCTATGTCATAGGAGATCGGGAGTTCGTTTATGTCTTCGACGCCTGTAGCTTCCGCGAGTTCCTTTGCGATTTTGATCAGCGAATAGGAATCGTTGCATTGCCCGGCGTCGAGAATCCGCGGTATTCCATTTATCGTACCGAGATCCAGCTTGTTGTAGCGGAATTTTGCGCAGCCCGCGGTTAATATAATCGTGTCATCGGGGAGTTCCTGTGCGACCTCTTTGTAGTAATCCCTGTCTGCGTGCCTGCCGTCACAGCCGGCCATGACGACAAAACCCCTTATGTCGCCGGACTGGATGCTTTCGATTATATCGTCCGCCCTGTTCAAAACTGCGTTGTGGGCGAAGCCACCGGGTATAGTTCCTGATTCCAGCTCCTGCGGCGGTGACGTGTTCTTCGCGTGATCGATCATCTCCCAGAAGTCCTTCTGTCCACCGTTTTTTCTGTCTTCAATGTGGGTCAACCCCGGGAAGCTTACGACTCCGGTCGTATAGACCCTGTCCGAGTAAGAATCCTCGGGTGGAACCAGGCAGTTAGTCGTCATCAGGATCGGTCCGTTGAACTTCTCGAACTCCTTGTCCTGTTTCCACCAGGAGTTACCGTAGTTTCCAACGAAGTGGTCGTATTCCTTAAAGGCCGGGTAGGCGTTTGCAGGTAGCATTTCTCCGTGGGTATAAACGTCTACTCCTTCCCCTTTTGTCTGCTCCAGGAGCTCCTCCATGTCCTTTAGGTCATGGCCGCTGATTAAAATTCCAGGGTTGTCTCTGGCGCCGATGTTAACCTCTGTCGGCTCTGGATCTCCGTAAGCACCGGTATTGGCCCTATCCAGCGTCTCCATCGTCTCTACGGCGATATTCCCGGCCTCCACGACCATGTTAAGTAGCTCGTCGACCCCGAGGCCATCGTCCAGCGTCGCGGCCAGCCCTTTCTGGACGAAGTCGAAGATCTCTTCCTCTTTTTCGTCCAGCACGTAAGCGTGATCGGCGTAAGCCGCTATCCCTTTGATGCCGTAAGTGAGAAGCTCTCTCAGTGACCGTATGTCCTCGTTTTCGGTAGTCAGGACACCGACCTCCCGGGATTTCTCGTAAAGGTCGTCCACCCTGTGGGAACTCCAGGTAGCTGCTGCCGGCAGTTCTTCCTCGCTCAGCGAGCCGGCTTTGGCTTCGTACTTCTCTCGAATATTTTGCCTGACTTCAAACGATTCTCTGATTCTATCCTCGAACCATTCATCGTCGAAGTTGGCGTTGGTAATCGTCGAGAACAGGTTTTCGATAACGAACAGGCCGGTTTCCTCGTCCTGGATTCCGGCTTCTTTTGCCTTTACGTTAAAATAGGAAATACCTTTCGAAACCCAGATCAGCAGATCCTGTAGATTGGCCGTCTCCGGTTCCTTGCCGCAAACTCCTTTGACCGTGCAACCTTCGTTGCCTGCCGCTTCCTGACACTGATAACAAAACATGCTCATTGGTAGTTTTTCCTCCTGAGTTTTAAGTTATGTAAATTTTTACTCGATCAGATTAATTCCGGATTCCCGGTGAACCCACTCGCTCTGACTCTCTTCTTCGCTCATGTTTTCTCCGGTCAAACTGCAGTGATGGGGACGTTCTTCGGAATCCCCACCGTTACGGTCGAAAAACCGGCAGTACTGACAGGTTAAAGCCGTGCTCAGGTGTCCCTGGCTTTGCATCCCCCCGGCGATTTCTACTAAATCCTGGCTAAATTCCCTCTGTCGTTCTTCCGTCAAACCCTGGACTGAATCCTGCAAAACCTGGCTAATTTCGTTTATACTCTCAGCAATTGATTCTCCTTTTTCCGTTAGCTCGAGCTTTACCTTTCTCCTATCCTTCTCGCTTCTTTCTCTTTTAACTAGTTCTTTACCTACTAGAGAATCAACTACCCTGGAAGACGTCGGTTGCGCAATCTGTAACCTGCTGGCAAGGGAAGTGACGTTTTTGTTTCCAGGGTGCGCCCCCGATAGAAAGATCACCGTCTGGATCTGGGTTGAAGAAACCTCGTGTTCTTTTGCCTTTTCCCTGATTAGCTTATTGATCCCCTGTGAAATCCTGTACAACAACAGGGATATCTTTGCTGGTTCAGCTGATAATTCCTCTTTATCCGTAAAGATTTTTACCACCTTTAATAGTTTTACTATTAGTTAGCATTGACATGTACATAAACTTACCGTATAAACTATTCGGATTCAAGATGCTTTGTAATTAAATTCACGATAGCCTGAGAAGCCATCTACCAGGACTTAAAAAATTATGAGGTTTTTGATTTCCATCTAATGTGATAGCCTTAAGTCATCAATATTTGACTGAGGGTCGGAAAGTTCTGTATGAATTTATCAATCCGTATCCTGGCTGAAATGACATGACCCGGCCAGATGTATGAAAAAAAGACAACGGGAGGTAAAACCCATGAGCGAAGAGGACGAGAGGAGAAAAAAGAGAATCAAGGAACTGTTGCGAGAAATTCACGAAAAGGGCGAAATCGGCGGATTGAAAGAGGAATTCAAGGACTTACTCAGGGAGATTTCTCCACTGGAAATTCCGATGGTGGAGCAGGAGATGATGGAGGAGGGTGTAAGTGCCGAAGAGATATCTAAGATGTGCGACATCCACGTAGAACTTTTCCGAGAGTCCGTGGAGGATAAGTTCGACCTCGAGGGTCTGGACGATGGACATCCTCTCCGGAACTTTTACCTGGAAAACGAGGAGATAACCAAGGACGCCGAAAAGCTGGGAATTCGGGTAAAAGAACTAAAGCAGGGGGGCTTTGACGGGGAGAAAGTCGGTGAGCTGGCGCAGCTTGCCGGGAAACTCAATAAAGTAGGCCGCACTCATTACACCCGAGAAGAGATGCTTTTGTTCCCGTACGTCGAGAGACAGGGAATAACTTCCGTGCCCGAGGTCCTCTGGCGGAGACACGATAGCAACAGGGAAAAGATAAAGGATCTATTAAACCTGATGGATAAGGATTCCTGGGAGGGTAAGCCCCCGGTTGAGAAGATAACGGATACCGCGGAAGAAGTTTCGCAGTTGGTTATAGACATGGTATTTCGGGAAAATAATATCCTTTACCCGACGGTAAAAGAGCTGCTATCCGAGGGAGAATGGCTGGCAATTTATAATCAAAGCAAGGGTATCGGCTACTACGAAATAGATCGTAAAGAATGGAATCCTGACGCCGAACCGAAACAGCCTTACGAGATAACCGGGGGAATTGAAAGGGAGCAACTGGAGAAGTTCCCTGACAAAATCAAAGGTATGGTTGACCTGGACTCGCTGCAGGCCGACGAATACGATCCCGTCAGGGAAGGGGATCAAGGTTTGGATTTTGGCTGGCTGAATACTACCGAACTGGACGAGATATTCCGGATTTTGCCTATTGACGTAACCTTTATCGACAGGGATGACAGGGTTCGGTACTTCTCGGGCGGCGAGAGGATATTCCCGCGCACGAAGACCGTGCTCGGTCGACCGGTCCAGAACTGTCACCCTCCGGATAGCGTCGAGGTAGTCAACAGCATTCTGGAAGAGTTCAAAGCCGGGAACCGGGAAGAGGCCGAGTTTTGGCTCAGCCTGGGACCGAAGTTCGTCCATATTAGGTACTTTCCGGTCAGAAACGACGAGGGGGAATACCTCGGAACCGTAGAAGTAACGCAAGACATCAAGGAAATACGGGAGCTTGAGGGAGAAAGACGTCTACTGGACTGGGATTAGCGGAAGCTCTCCGTTACTGGGGTTGTAGATTCATTAAAGGGTTATAAGAGGAGGGCACGGCATGACCATTCCACGTGAGATACGAGAGATTTCGTCCGACATTTACTGGGTTGGGGTCAGGGACTGGGAGCGGAAGTTCTTCGACAAACTGGTACCCCTGCCCGAAGGTACCACCTACAATGCCTATTTGATTAAAGGTGAAGAGAAAACGGCCCTGGTAGATACGGTTAATCCCGGGTTCGAAGAGGATCTGGAAGCGAAAGTCAGTCAGGTCATGGACCCCCGGGACCTGGATTATTTGATCATGAACCACGCCGAGCCGGATCATGCGAACGGCCTGGGTCACATGCTGTCCCTTGCTGAAAAAGCGGAGATACTGGCCACGAACAAGGGTAAGGAGATGGCGCTCTCCCTTTACGACCTGCCGGAGGAGAAGATCCGAACCGTCGAAGGCGGGGAGACGCTGGACCTGGGAGATAAGACGCTGGAATTCATAGACGCTCCCTGGCTCCACTGGCCCGAGACCATGTTCACTTATTTCAGGGAAGAGGGGATTCTCTTCCCTTCCGATTTCTTTGGTGCTCACGTAGCTACTCCCAAACTTTATGCCGATGAGTTCGGAGAAGACTATCTGAAATACGCAAAGGACTATTTCGGGGAAATAATGATGCCGTTCAGACCAAGAGCGGCCAAGGCCCTGGACAAGCTGGAGGACTACGAGATAAATACCATTGCCCCGAGTCACGGCGTAATTCACCGTAATCCCGAAGAGATAATCTCAGCCCACAGGTCCTGGACGAACGGCGAAGTAAAAGAGAAAGTACTGATCCCCTATATCTCCATGTGGGGCAGTACCGCCGAAATGGTTAAGACCCTGAGAGAGACTATTGCCGCGGCCGGAGTAGACGCGGTCCCGTTCGACGTATCCTCGCAAAACCTCAATACGCTGGCCGGAGAACTGGTAGACAGCGCCGGAATAGTCTTCGGGACCCCGACCGTACTGGCCGGTCCTCATCCACAGATCATCTATATCGCCACTCTGGCCAAAAAGCTGAACCCTCCGACTAAGTACTTCGGCGTCGTTGAGTCCCACGGCTGGGCCGGAGGTGCGGTCAGGGAACTCTCGGGTCTGGTCGAAAGTACTTCCGGAGAGTTGCTGGACCCGATAGAGATCAAGGGTTCACCGGAAGAAGATGATCTCGAAAGGGTTGTTGAGCTTGGAGAAGAAATCGTCGAGAAAGTGATAAACTAGTCGTTTACCTTAATGACGAATAGAGGGAGTAATAAATAAGCAACGGTATTCGAGAAAGACATCGACAGTCGATAAAATACATTAGCAGGAACCTTTGGCAAGTTGTTGGGAATGGACCGGATTATTACGGACTCGATCGATTTTCATCTGAAGGTAGGAGAGGAGTGAGATATTTGGAAGCAAAAGAGGAGAGCTTGGAAAACGAACCAGGAAAAGATACTAAAGAACTCATAGCTAGAGCCAAAAGTGCCGAGGGGCAAGAATTAAAAGAGATAAGAAGAGAATTTACCGGTAAACTAGAAAACGACCCGGTCGGTGATTTCCTGGATACGGTGACAGGTATATTGGAGGGGGAAATCAAGGTAAAAGGTCACGGCGACCACCGAGGGGTTTTTAAGAGTATCTTTACCGTTGGGCTGCCTGAGTTAAAAGAGCTCATGGAAGGAAAGGAGTTTTCCCTTCCCGACAACCACCCTATTTTAGCGCTTTTCGAGGAACACCGGAGAGATATAGAGAAGCTGCAGGTATTGAGTAAGGATTTCGAAGATGAAAACGGTGGTTTTGTCTCCTCGCTAAAGAGCTTTTATAAAGAACTGGACACGCACATCCTGAAAGAAGAGGAGTCCTTATTTCCCAGGCTGGAGGAAAGGGGGTTGAATAAAATCCCTGCAAGTTTACGGGAAGAGCACGAAAAGATCAGAGAACAATTGATTACTTATTTTGAACTCCTCCAGAGTGGCGATTCAGCTAAAGTCAGAAGAGCAAGGGACGAATTCAATGGAGAATTCTTACCCGCTACCTCCAGCCATATTTTTCGGGAAAGCTTTGTGTTCTACCCCGCGGCCTTGCAATACATACAGGATGATTCCGAGTGGACGATGATTGAGAGGGGATTCGGTGCTGTAGACAACCTGGTTGACTAAATATCCGGCTTCAAGCCGATAACCTTCCCTGCTTTTTGATCGACTGGCTTGGTCACGAATAAGGGGCAAACTTCGGTGACCAGTACCCCCCCTTCCCTTCTCGATTTGTTCGGCCCTATTGTAGGGATCAAGAACCACGCCCCAGGTGACGGGGCTCTTGACTTTTAGTGCTACTATCCACCCCGCCAATCTTACTGTCCGTAAAAGGTTCCGAAGGGCTCGCAAGTTAGTCACAAAATACAAAGCGCGATCTTTAGTTTTGGAAAAGTTTTTT
>CAZWZR010000028.1:0-12226 GCA_964638365.1 uncultured Thermotogae bacterium
GCTCTGTATTCGGCCGCTTTGCCTTCCCCCAAACAATCCGGGTCTTACTTGCCTTCGCCTTCCTCTATTACCGTCAGTTCCCGGCGACACTCGGGGCAGAGAATCCGGATTCTATCGCTCCGATGACTTGGCCTCTCCTTTAGTCTGTCCCGTCGAGCGAGGTCGAGGTTCTCCAGGTAGGTCAGAAAAATACCCGGATTCGAGTAAGCAAGGTTTCCCAGCTTGTCGTACAGCCAGAGCAGGTGATCCCTGGTTCCAACCACTTCCCCACAGGCGTCACAGATTACCAGGTCCTTCTCGATTTCGGACCTCGGGCCCTCGTCCCCGCTAAACGAGAGGGCGTATTCCCCCGAGAGCTCTATCCCTTCTCCCGTTGTACAGAACTTTTCGCACTGCCCACAGTAAATGCACTCCTCCATGTGGACGCTGAGCTTTCGTTCGCCGCCCGTACCATTTACCGAATCATCCAGGTGAATTGCATCCGCCGGACAGACGTTGTAACAGCCGCTACATCCGACGCAGCCGTCGTCCAAATACTCCGGCGCTCCGCGAAAAGACGATGCCACGTCGGCTTCCTCTTCCGGAAACCTGGAAGTAAACCTCTTCGAGAATACGGCCTTAACTGCCTCGGTCAATTCCCTGATCTTCGGTTTTTTCATGACTTATCCTCCTCGTACTTATCGACCAGGCTCCCTTCCCAGAGAGGAATACCGGATTCGTGAGCCCCGCGCGAGAGGGCGTGTGCCGCAGTAGGAGCGGTAATAACTATGAACAGAACCGCAGCCAGAGCCTTCAAACCGGTGGGACTAACCCCTGAACTGATCAGGACGCCCAGGAGGATTGAACAGGTACCCAGGGTGACGCACTTGGTAGCCCCCTGAAGCCTGTTGTAAACGTCAGGAAGCCTGATCAGCCCAATACAGCCGAACAAATTGAACAAAGCCCCGATAACTATTATCGCTTTTCCGGCTAGTTCACTCATCGAATTTCTTACCCTCCAGATGCTTGGCCAGAGCAGTGGTCCCGATGAAGCTCAACAATCCCCAGGCCAGGGCGATATTGAGATAAAATGCTCTATCGGTAATAACCGCCAGAAGGCCACAGAACCCCACCACTAAAATACCCAGTATATCTATTCCCACCATTCTATCGGCAGGGGTGGGCCCCGAACCTATCCTGTAAAGACAGAGAAACGCGGATAAGGTCAATAGGCTGAGGCTGAAACCTATCATTCGAATATCCTCCTGAGTAACGGTTCGAACCTACCCACAATCTCACGGGTTGACGTTTCGACGTCCTTGGAACTTATGTTTATCCAGTGGACGTAGAGATGACCGTCCTCGGAGATATCGACGGTCATCGTCCCCGGAGTCAACGTGATCGAATTTGCCAGCGCCGTTCTGGCCGAGTCGCTTTCGAGATCCGTTTCTACTTTTACTATACCCGGGTTAATCGGTACGTCCGGGTGCAGGACACGAAAAGCGACGTCAAAATTGGCCACCACCACCCACCAGGCGAGAACGAAAACGTAACAGCCGGCCCAGAAATACCGAACCAGGTTCAACCCTTTACCGGGGTGCTCGGTCGCCAGACCTTTAAGAAGGACTCCGGACAGGATAGCAACAACTGCTCCGGCAACTATTACCGGCCAGCTGACGGGGCCGAAAGGCCAGGTAAATAAAAGCCAGACCCCGAAGGTAAACGAGAAAACGAATAGAGCTCTGGAAAACTTCGAACTCTTCCCAGCTTTTTCCACTGTAATCACCCTATTATAAGCCCAGGACCAGTTCCGTATATTCGGCACCTTCCTGTAAAGCCATGGCGGCCGGCTTTAACACTATTCCCCGAATTTCAGGCAGATATAGTAACCCAAGCCCGACACAACAGATAGCCAAAATTACCAGCGGGATGTACAACCCGGGAGAAATCGTCCCCGATAGCCCGACATCGTCGGTGATTTCACCCAGAAATAGCTCCTTCTGGACTTTGAGATAATAGGCAAGGGTAACCGCGCTGGTAAAGAGGACGATCCCGGCCAGGGCGTACATTTCACCCCAGATAGCCGCTATGACTATTACCAGTTTACTCCAGAATCCGTTAAAAGGCGGAATTCCCGATATCGATAGCGTCCCTACCGTTCCTGCCGCACCGGAAACGGGACTGGCGCGGGTTATTCCGGAGATTTCACTCAGATCCCTCGTCCCGTAAAGCTTTTCCACGCCGCCACTAAACAGGAACAACAGGGATTTGTAAGTGGCGTGGTTGACCAGGTGAAATATACCGCCAATCAGTGCCAGCGTCGCTATAGCCGGTTTACCCTGAGCAATTAGGGTCCCACCCATACCCAGCCCAAGCGTGATATAACCCATCTGAGAGACGCTAGAATAAGCCAGCAACCTCTTGAGGTCCTTCTGCCCCAGCGCGATCATACCGCCGATAAACATCGACCCAGCTCCGATCCATGTCAATATACCCGGTGCCAGCTCCGGCAGATTGAGACCGTTAAACAACAATCTAGACAGGGCGTAGATGCCGAGTACCTTTATCAGCACCCCGGAAAGCATGGCGGAAATCGGCGTCGGGGCTGACGAATGGGCATCAGGCAACCACGAGTGAAACGGGACAAAAGCAGCTTTGAGACCGAAACCGACGATAAACAGGGCGGTACTGAGGAAGATAAAGGACTCGTCAGCTACCTCGCTCACCCTGACGGAGATATCCGCGATGTTGAGCGAGCCAACCGAACCGTAGAGCATCGCTATACCCAGCAATATGAATATAGACCCCACGGCTCCCATAACAAGGTATTTGAACGAAGCTTCTATCTCCTCCGGGCCTCGATTGAACCCGACAAGCGCGTAGGAGCTTATCGCGGCGACTTCGAGGTAGACGTACATGTTGAATACGTCACCGGTAAGAGCGACACCGTACATCCCGGCCAGCATCAGTGAGAATAGCCCGTAGAACTTACCCTGGTTCTCGTACTCGCTCATGTAAGTGAAGGAAAACAGGGTAGTTACGAGAGCTATCGCGCTTATCACGACCAGCAACAACGAGCTAAGCCCGTCCAGGACGTAATTGATCCCTATCGGGGGAGGCCAGTCCGCCAATCTGTAGATCCCACGATCACCAAATTTTACCAGGGAAATCGCAAGCAGGAACCCGGTTTGAAGTATCATACTGCCGGCAAACAGCTTGCTCCGCTCCCTGAATTTCTCAAGCAGTGGTAACAGGAAACCGATACCCAGCGGTATTGCCACGAACAATGGGAGCATTCTTTATTACCCCCTCAACTTCCGAATTTCCGTGATGTCGAAGGTTCCGTAGTGCTGGTACAGTCTTATGGCCAGAGCAACCATCAGCGCCACGACACCCAGGCTAATGACGATCGACGTAATCACCAGGGCCTGAGGCAGGGGATCTACGGCAGCACTTACGAACTCCTGAACCGAGGTCTCCTCCGCAATGATCGGAGCTTCGCCCGACATCCTGTAACCGATCAGGATCAGAAAGGCGTTCACGGCGTGCTCCATGATGATTATCCCCATGATTATCTTAATCAAGTTCCTCTTGTTTATGACGCTATACAGCCCGACGGCAAACAGGATAAACGCGAGCAGATAGGTAAACATCTCAATCCTCCTCGATAGCCCGGAACATAGCGAGAAAGGCAAAAACCACGAAAAGGGAGCCGCCGACCTTGAACCCAATTGCGAGGTTGATTATCGGCATGTTCCCGCCGCTCAAAAGGCCAAACGGTTCTCCCGGAAAACCCGACTGAATAAAGTTACTCAGGAAGCCTCTGCCGAAGACGTAACCAAGAAGCCCCATACAGAGAAAAGCCAGCGAAGCAAGGCTATCGGTTATCTCGGCAGCCTCGGGGTCGAAAATACCGTCCACCTTCTCCTTTCCGAAAGCCAGGGTAAGCAGAATAAAGCAGCCGGCTATGATTACTCCACCGGGAAAGCCTCCACCCGGAGTCAGATGCCCGGTCAAAGCAATATAAATCCCGAAGGCGATTATAAACGGAGCGACCCAGCGAGTAACCGTCTTTACTATTTTGCTCATTCCGCTCATCTTTACTCCTCCCCTTCGTAGAAGACTTCTTTCCGCAGCAAGGTGATAGCTCCAAGAATAGCAGTAAAGAGCACGGTCGCTTCACCCAGAGTATCGTAGGCCCGGAAGTCCAGCAGGATGTCGTTTACTATATTCGAACCTCCAGCCGCATCCAGTCCGGATTCCAGGTAAAACTGACTTGCCGTTTCGGAAAAAGTACCCATCGCCGCCTTCCCGAACTCGGGGAAAACGCTGAGGTAATTGGCAAAAAAGGCCGAACCGAGACCAAATAGAACCAGGCTTCCGATCAACATCGGCTTGCTCTCGTTGCCCCTGATTTCCGTTACGCCTTTGCCGATCGTGGCCCTGATAAGAATTACCAGCGTCAGGATCTCTACTACTACCTGAGTAATGGCGATATCCGGAGCTCCCAGCCAGAGAAAAGCGATACTCAGCCCAAAACCCACCGCTCCAAGGGAAATTATGGAAGAAAGCGCTGAAGGAGCCTCTACGGCAATCAGAGCGGCAATTATCGTAAATACCAAAAAGACCTGAATGAGAACCATCCTACCAACCCCGTTATTGAGTAGTTAGAAGCCAGAGTACTGCGATCAGACCGGCAAAAACCCACACCAGATAACGCGAAAGTAACCCGTTATGTGCCCGGCTTAAACTCCTGGTAAAAGCCTTTCCCACCCAATTAGTGACCACGTAGGGATCGATGAACTTACGCTCTTCCGCAACGTAGATCCAGTTGACGAGCCTCGAATTCCTCACGCTTTTATATATCTCGGAAGGGTTTGCACCGAAATCCAGGTCCTCGAGATAGGGGAAGTACTTGTCCCTGTCGATCGTTTCCGCGTTCTCGCCCCCGAGGAAAGCCGGCTTTCGACTGGACCGCTTTTTAAGGCCGAAGAGGGAATATATAGCAACCCCAACTACTATAGCACCAATCAGGAAAGCCGCAGCCATGTAGCCGACCCATGTACCAGTGAATAGAGGTATCCCACCTAAAATCGGTCTGACGGTATCCAGCAGCAGGCGAGGGTATACACCGAGACCAACGCACAAAAGTGCAGGAACTACTACGGCCGCCTTCATCCATCCATCGGGATACCTCTCCACCTCACTCTCTTTCTCCCCGAAAAAGGCCGAAAAGAGGAATTTTGAAATGTAGATAACCGATAAAGTACTACCGAACAAAGCCGCCACAAGAATAAACGGGGCAAAGTTTCGCTCAAATCCGATGGATGCCTGATACAGTACCCACTTGGAGTAAAAACCATTTAGCGGCGGAACTCCCGCAAGTGAAAGCGCACCGATCAAGGTCGAAGCGAATACCAGAGGTATTTCCTTACCCAGCCCTCCCATTTCGTCCAGTTTCCTGGTACCCGTAACGTAGACGACTATTCCCGCCCCGAAGAAGAGCAATCCTTTGAAGAGCGCGTGGTTGATCAGGTGAATTACTCCTCCGGCTATTCCAAGACCGGTACCGATACCTATTCCTACCAGAATATAGCCTACCTGGGATATGCTGGAATAGGCAATTAACCGTTTTAGGTCGTTCTGGACTATCGCCAGCAATCCACCGATCAAGATCGTAAAAGCCCCTATTACAGTCAGGGCGCTGCTCCAGGCAGGGGAAGTCTCGAATAACTCCCAGAAAACCCTGAGGATCCAGAACAGACCGACCTTTATCATAATCCCGGAAAGGAGGGCAGATATCGGTGAGGGGGCCTCCGGGTGGGCGTCGGGCAGCCAGGAGTGAATCGGAAAGAACGCCGCTTTTACGCCGAAACCGAGCAGAAATAGAGCCAGGATTGCAATCCCCGTCCCGGAACCGGCGGTGCTGACGCCTTCGAGACCGCTCAACTGAGTCGTCCCCAGAGTTACCCAGGCCAGCACGACCCCTGCGAGAATTGCCAGCGCGCCGACCTCGCTCATCAGGAAGTACTTGTTACCGGCTTTGACGGAGGTCGGGGTCCGTTCGAAGGTAATGAGAAAGTAAGCCGCGAGGGTCATTAACTCCCAGAAGACGAACATCGTAAAGAGCTCCGTGGCCATCACTGCCCCGATCATCCCACCCATGAAACCCAGGAGAAGCCCGTAATACTTGTTAACGTTCGTCGGTTCCTCGTACCTCTCCAGATATCCCCCGGAAAACACGGAGGCGAGAAAACAGAGGAGCGAGATCAGAGAAACCATTAGAAGGGACAGGGGACCCAGCCCAAACGAAATCACTATTCCCCCGACTTCTTTGCTGAAGAATTCCAGACTACCGGATTGAACGGCGGGGAAAAAGGCAAGTGAGAAACCGAAAACCCCCAGAGTCACTACCGAGGCAATAATATTCCGCAATTTCGAACTTATTTTACCCGCTATCCAGGCCACAGGACCACCTACCAGAGGAAAGAAGAGCAGTCCCAGGCCGTAAACCCCTATTTCACTCATCTAGGACCTCCTCCAGTGGACTTTTTTTCAGCCCGAACTCCTCCTTCAACTCCTCCGTTTTTTCGTGACTGGCTTTCATCAGGTCGACCCCTTCCCTTCCCTTCAGACTGATGGCCCGTTCCGTGCAGCTATAGCAGGGATCGACGGAAGCCAGAATAATCGTAGCATCGGCCACTGTCTCACCGATGCACGTCGCCTTGTAAGTCGGAAAGTTCATAAAGGTGGGTGCTCGAATTTTGTGACGAACCGGCCTGTTCGTCCCGTCGCTCTCTACGTAGTGGAAGCATTCCCCCCGAGGAGCTTCGTAATTCCCTATACCCTCTCCCGGCGGTACCTTCTCCGGTTCGGAATCAATTGGCCCTTCTTCGGGGATTTCTTCGATAATCTCTTCCACCATCTTTATCGATTCCAGGGTTTCCAGCAGCCGGACTTCCACCCTCGCCAGGACGTCACCCGCCTCCCGGGTAATCACGTTCCAGTCCAGTTCATCGTATACCCCATATGGATAGTCGGCCCTGACGTCGATCGGGATTCCCGAGGCCCGGACCGTCGGCCCCAGAGCTCCGTAGTCCCGTGCATCCTCCTCGGCCAGTATCCCCACTCCCTCGAGCCGGGCTTTCATGACCGGGTCGTCCAGCACGGCGTTGTACAGCATCTCCGACTTTTCCTTCAGGGTATCCAGTGTTGGCTGAACTTCTTCCAGTTGCTCCGGGTCGATTTCCCTCTGAACGCCACCCGGCTTCATCATAGCGTAGGCGTTTCTGTTCCCCGTAAGGGTTTCCAGGATATCCAGCACGTCCTCTCGATACCTCCAGGCCCACATAAACACGGTATCATAGCCGATAAAGTGTCCGGCCAGACCGGCCCAGAGGAGGTGAGAATGAATCCGCTCCAGCTCACCGATCAGCGTCCTGATGTACTTTGCTTTTTCCGGAACCCCTATTCCTCCGCAGTCTTCGACGGCCAGGCAGTAAGCGTAAGGATGAGAGTGAGAACATATCCCGCAGACACGTTCTACGAGGAAGGGAACCTGGTTGAACGTCTTTTTCTCGGATAGCTTCTCTATTCCCCGGTGGTTATAGCCAATCTGGACGTCCACATCCAGCACTTCCTCTTCTTCAACCGTCAATAGATAATGTTCGGGTTCCTCCTGCAAAGGATGATAAGGTCCGATGGGTATAGTGGTAGCCATATCAGTCACCCTCCAGGTCCTCTACATCGAAATCCTTTCGGTAAGGAAAGTCGTCATCCCCGACCGATTCAGCCTTGAGCAACCTTTTTTGAGCCGGATGGTTCTCGAACTCGACCCCGAACATCTCTCGTACTTCCCGCTCGATCCACTCCGCCCCCGGTATGGTCTCCGTTATGCTCTCCGTGGAAGGCTCTCCGTCCTTCTCAACGGGGAGCTTGAGCGTAACCATGATTCCCGGCCCGTCGAGGGAAAAGTGATAGAGGAGCTTGAACTCTTCTTCTTCATCCGTACAGGTTATCGTAGCCAGCCTGCCGCCCCTCTCCTCGAACAGGAACTTAACCAGTTTTTCGAATATCTCCGGTTCCGGGGTTACGTAAAGCCTCCTGCGTCCCTTGTTCGCCTTACCGAGCTTCCAGCCAAACCTGCCCCTCAGCTCTTCCTCGAATTCGGTAGGATTCATACTTCCACTTCCCCCAGTTGATTGAGACCGGTATCGAGACCCTCGATTATCGCCTCCGGTCTAGGGGGGCAGCCCGGGATATTTACCACCATCAAGTCCTCGTCGACGTCCCCGGTTACCTCTCTCACCGGACCTACGCAGTTGTAGGCATCGTGAAACATCCCCTTTGAACAGGCGCACGTCCCCACAGCCGCCACTATAAACGGACTGGCTGAAGCTTCGAGGATCCTCTCAAAACGTGGTTTGGACTTTCTGGTAATCGGACCGGTAACCATCAGCACGTCGGCGTGCCTTGGGGAGCCAACGAGTTTTCCGCCGATCCGCTCGACGTCGAACTTCGGAGTCAGGCAATCGACTATTTCTATGTCACAGTTGTTACAGGAACCCGTGTTCACGTGGTAGAGCCAGGGAGACTTGCTTATCCCCCAACTTTTCCAGTTCATTGAACCGATACCTCCATATTATAACCAGCCTATCCCGATTAGATCTCCGGTTATCGCCAGAACCAGCCCCAGCAGCGCAAGGGGGGCGGCACCGTACCAGAAAAATCGAAGGGCCTGGTCCGACCTCAACCGCGGATTCGTATTCTTGATCAGGATTACCCCCACCAGAACGAGGACGTATTTTAATCCTCCCCATAACGCGCCCCAGCCAGTGCTGAAACCACCGAGGAAGACGGTGACCAAAAACAGCGGGAGGACAAGAAGCGCCATTAGATGGGAAATCTTAAATAAACCGAGAAGCGGCCCGGAATACTCGATCAGCGGACCGCCCATTAACTCCGTTTCGGCTTCCGGCGTGTCGAAAGGAACGAACCCGAGCTCGGCCTGAATGCAGGTTAACGCCGCGATAAAGGCGAGCGCGCCGGAAATGCTCGCGACAATCGGCTCCCCGGTAAACGCAATTAGCTTTAGCCCTCCGCCGGTCCTTACTATTGCCGCCGTGACAGCCAGCAACAGGGGCAACTCGTAGGAGATTATCAACCTTAGCTCGCGATTGGATCCCATGCTTGAGAGAGGATTTCCGGACGACATCCCGCCCAGAACGACCGAGAGCGCGGGTAACACGAGCAAATACAGCACGACTATAACGTCTCCCAGGAAGGAAGTTCCCGGGTAGTTGGCCTTTACCAGGATTATCGAAGCGAGTAACAACCCGGCCGGCCCAAGCAGAGGGACGAGTAGATAACTCCACTCCGTGCTTTCCTCCGGGATTATATTCTCCTTCCCGAATAACTTTGCGATATCGTAGACGGGCTGCAGCAAAGGAGGACCAACTCGCCATTGTACCAGCGCGGAGACCTTTCTAACCAGCCAGGAAGCCAGGACCCCAACTGCAAGGGTAAACAGAAGTCCGGGAAAGACGAAAAAATCGAACACCAAACCTCCTACCATTACTTACCCCCTTTTTGACTCAGGGTTTCCGGTTGCCAGCCACTGACGTGAACCATGAGCCCATCTCTCAACTCGTGCCAGTCCTCCCCTTCAGGTTCGTGTCCCGCCGGTATCAGTTCGAGGCCGCCGTGGGGACAGGTGGAGACGCAGGAAGGTTCCCCTTCCCTTCCTTCGCACAGGTCACAACTGGAATCCAGAAAAGGAACGAAGTCCGAGTAAATCGTCCCGAACGGACAGGCCATAACACAGGAATCGCAACCGATGCAAAGCAGATTTGCCCGCTCCACCAGCCCTTCATCGTTTTTCTCCAGCGCATCTACGGGACAGGCACTCAGGCAGGCCTGGTCTTCGCATTCGCGGCAGTAATGTGCAAAAGTAGCCTGCTCCCTTAAATCCATAACTCCGTTATTCCCCGGATGGGCCAGGTTATCGCACTGGGCCTCACAGCTCTCGCACTCGAACCCGTCACAGACGTCCAGATCCAGCAACAAAGTTTCGTCCTTCGTGGTCGTCGTTTTCCTATCAGTTTTCATTACGATCACTCCCAGAGATCCGGAATACCTTTGACCTGATCGTACGTAAATACCGGCCCGTCCTTACAGACGTAGTACTGACCGAGCTGGCAGTGTCCGCACATCCCAATCCCGCAACTCATGTTCTTTTCCAGGGACAGATAGATGTCTTCGGGCTCGAAGTGATCCAGCAGGGTTTGGGCCGTAAATTTCATCATAACCGGAGGGCCACATACTACGGCCACCCCGTCTTCCGTATCTATATCGGGATCGTCCAGCAAAGTGGTCACGACCCCTTCGTTTTCCTCCCAGTCCTCGTCGGCCTCGTCAACGGTCAGCTCCAGTTCTATATCCGAGCCGGACTCCCAGCCCTCCAGCTGGTCCTTGTAAATCAGGTATTCCGGCGTGTTGGCGCCGTATTTCAGGCTTATCCGTCCGAATTCGGAGGAGTTGTCCATTAACGCGTAAAGCAGGGACCTCAGAGGGGCCAGACCGACACCACCACCGACCACGAGGACGTCCCGCCCCCGCATCTCGTCCAGAGGGTAACCCTCTCCGTAAGGCCCTCTAATTCCCAAAGTTTCTCCGGAGGACATTCGGTGTAACCTACCGGTGACCTCTCCCGCCTCCATGATCGTGATTTCCATTTTCTCGGCCACTGCAGGAGAGGAAGAAGGGGTAAAAGGAGCTTCCCCCAGGCCGGGCACGGACAGCTGGACGAATTCCCCCGTTGCAAACTCGATCGGTTTCTCCGGAACCAGCTCAAAGCTCTTTATATTGGGGCATTCCTCTTTGATATTAATTATCTCCGCCGGAACTGAGCTATATGGGTTTTCCAGCCCTTCGAGCTCCTCCTCATTCAACTCAACTCGCGTTTGCAATTGAGACCTCCTTCAAAACGTCCCGCATATCGATATCTCCCATGCAGCCGTCAATACACCTTCCACAACCCGTACAGCCGTAGATATCGTGATTTTCCGGTATCCGGCCGAACTTGTCGTAAAACCTGTTACGTACACGGCTCTCCAGAGATTCCATTGGGTTTGCCCCGCCAGCCACTCGACTGTAGCCTTTGAAGTTACAGCTATCCCAGACTTTATTTCGACTCACCCCACCGTCTTCGCGCCCTTCGTAGAGCTGAAAACAATGACAGGTGGGACAGGATAGGTTACAGGCACCGCATTCAACGCAGTCCTCGGCGAATTGCCCCCAGATAGGGTCATCCGCCGGAAGCGCCGAGAGATCCTCCGGCACTTCGAAATCACTGTTGCTTTCCTCCAGCTCCTTCTCCAGGGATTCCCTGAACGCCCCCCGTCTTTCCAGCATCTCCTCCGATGCCGACGCGAAGAGATTGGAATTCTCCTCGTAAACTTTCTGTCCCTGGAGGGAATCCGGATTGATCTCGACGAGCAAGTCGTCGAGACCGGGGAGTTTCGTGACGTTCAGATCGAAGCCCCCCTCCGGAGAAGGACCACTATCGACCTTATCACAGAAACAGGTGTCGGAGGTTTCGTAACAGTCACTTGAGATCAATAGAGTGTCCTGGCGCCGGAAACCGTAATACGGATCGATTATATCTTCCCCTAGAAATACGCTGTCGAGCACCTGGAGCGAGTTGAGATCACAGGTTTTGATTCCGAAGATAGCCTGTTTTTTTCTCTCCGGGCTCTTCGCACCTTCGGGAAAGTCCGCTACCTCTTCCTTTGGCGGAAAAAAGAAAACTTTTGGAGGTGTCGGTACCCTGTTTTTCGGAAAGTGGACCGTGGAATTTCCCAGCTCACTCCATTTCGTGTAAGAGACCTCGCCGTGAGATTCGACAGGGACGAAGAGATCTCTATTGGAGGCGACGTTTTCCAGGAGGGTGAGAAAGCTCTCCTCTGATACTCGAAAAAGATCCATAATACCTCCCTTATGATGGTCAATACCACAAAAGCTGCTACCGGAAACTGGTAATCGTCCGCTAATACAGCTTGACCCTGACGCTACTTGCTGTTGTTTTCCGTTACTTTACAAGCTTTCGTCGTCATTTATTTTTTTTGCTTGTGCTCTGCAGCAAAATCAATCGAGGAATTTTCGGTTCCCAGCCAGCTGCTTAAGGGAGGCATCAAATACGTCAGCTAAAGTGTGGATAAATTGCGTGAATATGATCCTTTTCACATTT
>CAZWZR010000029.1:0-12206 GCA_964638365.1 uncultured Thermotogae bacterium
ACCTGCGTCTAGTTAGGTCTTTTGTTTCTTGTTTTTGTTTGGTCATTTTTCCTCCTTAATTTCATTTCATACGGGTAATATCAAAAATATCAAAACGCTCCAGACGGAATGCGATACGATAACGGGAGCCAGTTCTTTCTCCCGGGCGTAGATCCAGCCCCAGAAGAGTCCAGCTACGAGCGCAGCCAGCACAAGCGTCAGGTTAAAAGACCAAAGATGAACCATGGAGTAGAGCCCCGCTCCAGCCAGAACACCGAATAACTTTCCGTAGTTCTCCTCCAACCTCTTTTGAACGGTTCCACGCCAGAATACCTCTTCACCCGGCCCTATTACCAGAAACAGCAATATTCCTATGACTGGCAGTGCTGCGGACCCCGTATTGCCGTAGACGTCAGCTATTTCGCTTTCCGCAAAAGGAATAAGGCTGGTGATCACGAAGTTTCCGAACCAGAACAGGCCGTAAAGAGCTAACGCGGATAGCACCCCGATAGTCACGTTTCTCGGTGTCAGGCCAGCAAGCTGGTCGTACTGGCTCCAGGTCAGCAGTGATATAAACGCCAGGACCGCTACCGAAACCGACATCTCCAGCCAGAAGTTGTACGGGTTAAGGTAGAAAGAGACAAACCAGAATCCAAATGCCAGCAAGACCAGGTAAGAAACGATCGACGATTTTCTTTTCATGGCATCTTACAAAACGAGTTCCAGTAGCAGTGAAACCGTCAGCAAACCGCTAAAAACGGAATCGAGCCGGGCAGTTCTTGCATCTGCATCGTCGGGGACCTCTGCAATAAAGGTCTTCAGCAGCTTATAAGCCAGCGGAAAGGACAGGAATCCGAGCGCACTCCAGCCAGTCAGGACTCCATCCAGAATCAAGTAACCCAAAATAGAATACGTTCCCACTGTCAGCAGCAGGTATAATACTACTGCATCTTTTTTATCAACAAGGTTCGCAATGGTCGTTACGCCGGCATTCTCGTCATAGTCCCTGTCCCTGAGGTTGTTTGCCAGAAGTGTCAGTGCCACCAATAACCCCAGTGGTATGGAAACCAGAACCGGCGTTAACCCCAGCGAGCCCGTTTGTACGTAATAAGATCCGGTAACTATCAGCGGTCCCCAGACCAGGAATACAGCCAATTCGCCCCAGCCAAGGTACTTGTAGCTGACCCCACCCGTATAAAAGTAACCGGCTAATATACCCAGGGTACCTATGACGAGGACCATGGGACCAGCAACGTAAGCCAAATACCCCCCAATAGCGGCACCGGAAAAGTACAAAAGAGAAAAATATATCTTCAGTTCTCCCGGGTCAAACCACTTTTCGACCAGAGGTTGATCCCTGTAGCGTGTCGTCGGTGATCCGGCCCTATCAACTTCCTCTTTAAAATCGAAGTAATCATTCGTCAGATTTGCGGCCGCGTGGAGTACCACAGTTCCGAGGGCCACTAATACCATATTAAGAAGGTCCAACCCTCCTGCCTTAGCCGCCAGTAGCGACCCAACCAGTACAGACCCCAAAGTCATAGGAAAAGACCAGGGTCGACTGCTCAGCAGGAGGGCCTTACTTTTGTTCATTTACCCCACGCTCATTTAAGAGAAGTCATCGAACAGTATGTCGTCCTCGTCGACGCCGTAATCCGTCAGCAGATCAATTGTCGCATCCATCATGGGGGGAGGACCGCAGAGATAACCTTCCATATCCCATTCCTCCTTCAGGTAATCGTCCATTACCTCAGTAATCAACCCTACTTCGCCATCCCATTCCGGCTGGGACGAATCGAGTGCGGGTACGTAATTGAAGTTGTCGTGCTCTTCGGCCAGTTCCTGCAGATCCTCGTGGTAATAGAGGTCCTCTCGCGTTCTGGTCCCGTAGAAAAGCCATATCTCTCTGTCCGTACCCTTTTCCAGCCAGGAAAAAACGATGGACCTCAACGGCGCAAGCCCAACTCCTCCGGCGACCCCAATAATCTTCGCATCGGTATCCTGAACGTAGAAATCTCCGAAGGGCCCGGTGAATTCCACTTTTTCCCCTTCTTCCAGCTCGTGCAGATAGGTCGAGCCGAGACCTCCTTCGATCAACTGCACCGTGAGCATGACTTTATCCTGAACGCTTTCTTCGGAGGCAATCGAATAGGCTCTATCCACAGTGTCTCCATCCGCAGGAACCTGCACCTGAACGTATTGGCCCGCTTTGAAATCGATCGTTTCCGGTTCCTTTAAGTCAAATATTATCTCCTTTATCGCGGGGGTGACATCCCTGGTAGAAATGACCTCTGCTTCGTACTTTTCTACCTCCAGGTATTTCGGTTCTATTTCTACCTCCATGTCCTCCCTGACCTTTACCTGGCAACTCAATCGGACATTATTTACGAGTTCTTCCCGGGTAAGCATCGGCTCTTCCGTTGGAAGAACAGGGCCGCCACCTTCTCTGACTTTGGCTGTACAGAAACCACAGCTTCCCTGCCCGCCGCAGGCGGAAGGTATATAAATTTCGTTTTCGGTAAACGCCTGTAAAAGTGAGACACCACCTTCTACCACTAACTCCTCTTCCCCATCGTTTACATCCACTGTCACGTCCTCGTATTCCGCAAATAGCTTATTGGCTACGACGAGTACAACTGCCAGAGAGCCGGCGATTATATTGAGGACGAAAATAGGACTCAGGTAACCCATCTCTTTTATACCTCCAGTTATTGGATGCCCACCATTCCGGAAAACCCGAGAAACGCAAAAGCCATTATACCGGCAATCAACATGGTTATTCCCGGGCCCTGAAGGGGTTTGGGCACGTCAGCAAATCTCAACTTCTCTCTTATCGAAGCCAGTGAAACTATAGCTAACATCCAGCCTATACCACTACCGAGAGCAAAAATTATGCCGGTAAAGAAAGCATAATCTCTCAATATCATGAAGAGCGAAACTCCTAAAATGGCACAATTCACCGTTATCAGCGGCAAAAATACACCCATGGTAGTATACAAAGACGGGAAAAACCTCTCTATCACCATTTCCAGCACCTGTACAGTGGAAGCAATGACAATTATGAAGGCGATGTATTGCAGGTACTCCAGGCCGTAAGGAACCAGCAGGTAATTATAAACAGGCCAGTTTACGGCACTCGTGATGGTCATGACTAATGTCACTGCTACCCCCATACCCCAGGCCGAAGAGAGCTTCTTCGACTGCGAGACGAGAGGGCACCACCCAAGAAAGTACCTGAGGGCTATATTATGAGCAAATATAGCGGCAATGAGAATGGAAATATACTTCATTCTACTCCTCCTCCACAGGTGATATGGCTCTTTCGATCCAGATTAATAGTCCAAGCACGAGGAAACCTCCGGGCGCGAGAATCATGCTTACCCAGGGCGTCCAGCTGGACCCCAGCACCTGAAACCCGAACAGTGTTCCAAAACCAAGTAACTCCCTGACAACCGACATGGCGATCAGAGCAAAGGCAAAGCCGGCGGCCACACCGGCGGCATCAACGACCGATTCCCAGGGCGGGTTTTCGCTAGAGAACGACTCAAGCCGTCCCAGGATAATACAGTTCGTGATTATCAACCCAACGTAAGCCCCCAGTGCTTCGCTCAGCGGCATAAAGAACGCCTGTAAAAAGATATATACGAGTGTTACAAAAGTAGCGATGACGAGCATAAATACGGGTATCCTAACCCTTCTGGGTACCGAATCCCCAATCACGGACACCACGAAAGAACTGGCCGTTAGGACGAAAAAGACGGCCACCCCCATCGTGACACCGTTTGCTACCTTGTTAGTAATAGCTAGAGTAATACAGAGTCCCAGCATCTGGCGGAATACCGGGTTATCCTCCCATAATCCCGCCATAAAAATTTCTTTAGTGTTATTCATCTCCTGAACCCTCCATAACTTCGTCCGTCAGGACGTCGTTTTTCATCTTTTTCACTTCATTGTTTATAATTCCCTGAACCGACTTGCTGGTCCTGGTGGCCCCTGTAATAGCGTCGACCTCGTTCGGACCTTCGCTTCCTCCTTTGACGATTCTCAATTCAGGCCTGACTTTCTTTTCGTTAAACTGATCCAGGAACCAGTCCTCAGTAATCCGAGCGCCCAGTCCCGGGGTCTCCTGCTGGCTCAGTATTTCCACGCCGACTATCGTCTCTAGATCGGGTTTCAGCGAAATGATCCCCTGGATCGGTCCCTGAAAACCGGACCCCGACATACGAAACGCGACCGCACTCAAATCGCCGGATTCGTCGTAGCGAAAAAATACCTCTCTTCCGTCTATCTCCTTTGTCTCCATTTCCGAAGTGAACTTGTCTTCCAGGTTTTCAGAAGTATAATCCACCTTGACGGAATTAAGGACGGATTCCCTCAGTTTCCTTGCCTCGTTTGCCTCGATTATTGGCCTGGTCGTGACGTTGACGAAACCGAGCACCCCGGCACTTACCGTGGCAACAAGAACCAGGACGACCACCATCCAAACTTCTTTCTTCATTTTATCACCGTAGCCTTATTTGTAAGGTTTCTGAACCGGGCCAAAACGGAAAGTCATAACCATCTCGTCCATTAAGGGCGCAAACATATTCATCAGCAGGATAGAAAACTGTACTCCCTCAGGATACCCGGAAAAAGCCCTTATGGACACGGTCATAACCCCAAGAAACACTCCGTAAACCCAGCGTCCTTGCTTTGTAGTCGGCGACGAGACGGGATCAGTAGCCATGAACATCGCTCCAAACAGAAGCCCGCCAGCCAGCAACTGGAAAACCGGTGGAGCAACCTGATTTGGCCAGAGGTACATACCCAGGCTAGAGAACAGGAAAACCGAACCCAGATACCCCACGGGAATCCGCCAGTCGACGATCTTCGTAAGCATCAGGAAAATTCCGCCGATGATAACGAGAAGGGCGGAAGACTCGCCGAGACATCCCGGTATCGTCCCGAGGAACATCTCTCTCAACGGGGTAAGAGTGCCATCGTTTGCGAATACCCCCAGTGGCGTGGCCGCAGTAACCGTATCGACACTAAACTTCGTGAGACCAGCCCAGCCCCCTGTAAGGGGAGGTACCCATCGTGAAGACAACGCCACCGGAAAAGTTACTGTTAAAAACACCCTTCCGACGAGCGCCGGGTTAAATATATTGTAGCCCGTGCCTCCGAAAACTTCCTTGCCGATAATAACTCCAAATATTATCCCCACTGCAACCATCCATAAAGGCGTACTTGGAGGAAGAATCAGAGGAAACAGAATCCCTGTTACCAAGAACCCCTCGGTAATTTCTTCCTTCCTGATCAGCGTGAACGCTACCTCGGCTATACCACCAGCCACGTACGAGACGGCTATCATAGCCAGCGCTCGCCAACCGTAAAAGTATATCGCGGCAAAAGTGGCAGGGAGAACAGCTAGCACGACGGCAAACATGTACCGCTTTATCTCCAGGTAGTCCCGCAAAAAGGGGCTCTCGGAAGCAGCTTCACCGTGGTGAAATAATATAGCGTGAACAGTCTCAACTACTTCGGTAACGTGCTTGAGATATGGATGTCCTGCAGTATATTCGGCGAATTCCGACATCAATTCGTCTATTTTATTCAACTTCCTCACCTCTACCTTGATCCAGTCCGATTTCTACTGGCGCCAAACCTTCTTCGGTTTCCTCATACTCTACGTAATTATGGGTTTCACCGGGCTGCGATTCCTTTGCCCGTCTTACCGTTTTACTCAAAGGTAATTTGGACGGGCAGACGTAAGAACAAAGCCCACAATCCACACAGCGCTGGGGCTGTAGCCTATTGACTTCGTCGACCATATCGTGAGAATGTGTCTGATAAATCTGAAACGGTAGAATGTCTACCGGGCAGACTTCACTACAGTAGCCACAGTAGACACAGGGCCTTTCCTCTCCGTGTAAACCTGTATCCGACTTCTTTTTCTTACCGGGTACCAGCGCGGAAAAGAAGGCATTAGTGTAAGAATTCTTCGTCAGACCCGTCTGCATCCATGCGAGTGTATCCGTATCTTTGGGCTTATCCAGCCTCGAGATAAAGTTCAAATCCTTGCCAACGGGCTTATCAAGGTCCTCTAATTTTACCCCTGTCAGCGGTCCACCCATGATATCCAGATAACTCCCTTTCGTCGATATCTCGTTACCGATCACCTGATCGAGCGAACTACCGAGCGGGACCTCGTACAGACTCGACTCTGCTCCCGGACCCGTCAGGCTGAACCTGTTACGGACAAAAGGTACTCCTTTCTCTATGACACGATATGCCCCCAGTGGTACCAGTTCATCCAGCCCCAGTATCCCGTGCTCGAGTAAAAACCCACCTTCATCCAGGTCTGCTGAATCCAGGATCTTTCGGGCAAGCATCCTTGGTCTGCTCAAGTAACTCTCTTCCCCCATCGAGTAGGTTTTTATCCTCTGGCTCGAGCCAACGGAACCGAGCTTCTCGTAAATCCCCTCATCCATAGCAAAATGAAGCTGTGCTTTGGGAAAGCACCGGGTGAGAATTCTAAGCCCCTTCTTGTAAGCTGAAAATTCGTCCTGGTATTTGACCAGGTGACCGATAAACGGAGCAGATCTCACTCCATTTATAAGTATATTCTCGACCCTGTCCGGGGAGAAGTAGGAACTATTGAACTCGGTCGGAATCCCCGTCTCTCCAAAGGAAGTAAGCCCCCCCAGGTACAGCAATTCACGTAGATTTTCTGGTTCTTCTTTTTCCCAGTTTACCCCATCACCGGTTATTTCCTGGCTCGGAGCTGCCTTTATAACTACCGCCGGGACCTTATCGTCGAGTGTTTCCAGCTTCTCCTCGTGCTGGTATTCCAAATCGGTTATCTCAACTACCTCACCGTCAACGCTTGAGTGAATCGGAGTGGATAAGGAATCGTCATCTCGTGCAATTAACTCCCCTGCGTCTACTTGATCCCCGGGGTCCACGGTCGGAGTAAGGGACGAACCAAAGCCTCCTTTTAGCGGTATCGTTACTTCGTCCACACGTTTTATACTTCTGAACTCTAGTTCCTCGTCCTCATCCAGATTCGTAAGATCTAAGCCAAATGTTTTCACTTTATTCACCGTCTAGTTAAGTTTGTTTAAGACCTTATTCGAAAGTTCTCTCCAAATAGATTATGCAGTCAGAATTTTAAAACCTCTGCCAGTATTCCAGCTCAATCCCTGGTCTGCGACCCTAGTGAATACAAAAACCGAACTAATTTTTCCTCCTGACGTTGCTTAACTTAGACCAGAAAAACCCGTAAAAGCCAATGACAGGTAGGCAGTCAGAACCCTAAACGTTAGCCAGTCTCGGTCTACCGGAACCTGTCTATCCTGTTATTGTGAATATTATAGATAAACGGAATTGCATTTCAATCTATCAAGTAGTCATATGCAAAAAAATTACTAATTAGCACCGGATAGGTCAAATAGAGTAGACCGAACACGTTTTTTGCCTCCGCAATTACCTACTTCCCCAAAACTGGCTTTAAACCGCCACGCTTTCCCCGAGATAGGAGTTACCCATAACTTTTCGCCCGCTAACGTACCGGGTAATGGATTCTAGCGCCGTTCTGGGTACTTCTTTGCCCTGGCCTTCGGGTAGCGAAGCTATTGCCTTGTCGGCAAACCTCCTGGAGTAATTAATGGTCTCCTCCACTGCCCCAGACCCCCTGATCACCTCTATCCCTTTCTCGATTTCCTTCTCCGTTGGGTCGTCCTTCCGCAGGAGCTTGAGCAGGTATTCCTCGTGTGGCGAATTCTCCAGAGCCAACATTATCGGTAGGGTGAGGGTACCTTCCTTCAGGTCATTGCCCGGGTCCTTACCCAGCTCTTCCTTCCGTCCGACCAGATCTCTCAGATCATCGGTAATTTGAAAGGAAAGCCCGAGGTTTAATCCAAATCTTTCCATTCTATCCTGACCCCGTTTTTCGGCACCGGACGCTTTTGCCCCGAGCAGACAACTTTTCCCCATCAAGAATGCAGTCTTTCGGCGAATAATCTTCAGGTATTCTTTGAAGGAAAGTTTGTACTGGTCCCGGTTTACAGTTTGATTCGCCTGTCCTCTGGTCATTTCAAGTGCGGCCTCCAGAAGGTGCTTCAGGTACTTACTATCCTCCAGCTCCGTGAGAGAGTTAGCGGCGAAAGTATAAAGCAAATCACCGCTCAGGACGGCGACCTTATTATCCCACTTGTAATTAACTGCCTCCTCACCTCTTCTGAAGTTGGAGTCATCTATGACATCGTCGTGAACCAGAGAAGCCATGTGGACGAATTCAACCGCTATGGCAAGGGGCTTCGCCTTTTCGAAGTCGTAATCGAACATCTTTCCCGAAAGGAGAACAAGGGCGGGTCTCAATCTCTTCCCGCCCGAATTCAACAGGTAGGAAGAACTATTCGTCAAAGGTTCGAGGTTGGAGCGGACAAGCTCCTCCAGCCCTTCCTCTAATTCATCCAGGTCCTCTTTGATGGGTTCCAGCATTTCGTGTATTGGTGCCATCAAAAAATCAGTTCTCCCTTTTCGTTCCTGAGTGAATAGCTGCAATTCCGCCAAATAGTTCGTCGTAATAAACCTCTTCTAGGCCTGCTCCCTGGAACATGTTTTTCAGGTTCTCCTGGTCGGGAAAATTCTTTAAAGACTCGGTCAAATAGCGGTAGGGGGCGGTGCTCCCATGGATGAATCCCCCCAGAACGGGCAGAATTTCGTTGAAGTAAAGGTAGTAGAGGTTCCGGAAGACCGGGATCTGGGGCTTGGATAATTCCAGGTTAATTACCTTCCCACCTGGTTTTACCACGCGCTTCATCTCGGATAATACCAGTTCAATATCCTGCACGTTCCTCAGTGTAAAAGCAGAGGTCGCCAGGTCGAAGTAATCCGTCGGCAAATCCAGCGATTCTCCTTTACTTATTAAAAACCTTACCTTCTGGCCGTAAGTCTCCGGCAGTTTCGACCGAGCTTTTTCTATCATCTCGGGGGTAAGGTCTACTCCGACTATTTCTTCTGCTCTGACGTTATCCGCAATTAAACGTGTAAGTTGACCGGTCCCACATCCTAAATCTAGAACCCTTCCGGAGTCGGACTTATCTACTCTTTCCAGAAGCTTCTTCCTCCAGCGCCCGATCTGGCCAAAGGATATTACTCTGTTTACCCTGTCGTAGTCCCCGGCTATATCCGTAAATATATCCTTTACCTTTTCACTCTTGTTCTTGTAGCCCGTAGAAAGATTCATATATGTATTAGTTGTCGGTAATAAAAAAATATCTGATAGCTTGAATATATAATCACTAAGTTGGTGAATTTTACTGGAATCCGTCCCCTCTCACAAGAGAGGTCACCCGAACCCAGGGAATCCTCCAACCGGTTCAACCCAGCATCTACTACTTGAGTTCATCCCGGTGCAAGACTACCATTACTCGTTTAATAAATCGACTTCTGGCCAAGAGCTATTCAATTAATTCGCCGCGAAAAAAAGAGGAGACATGAAATACGACGTTACTTTTTTACACCCTCCGAGCGTATTTGATTTCAGAGATAGACCGATTCTATGGGGACCGATAAACGACCTGGTTCCTTCTAAGTCGGTTTTCGAGATGTATCCAATCGGATTCGTTTCCATGGCTTCCACCCTGGAAAAAGAAGGATACAGATCGAGGATAATCAATATAGCTTTAAAGATGCTGAAGGACCCCGGCTTTGACCCCGGGGAGTACCTGAAGGGGCTCGAATCCGATATTTTCGCCATAGACCTACACTGGCTCCCCCACGTCCACGGAGCAATCGAACTAGCCAGATTATGTAAACAAGTTCATCCGGACACTCCTGTACTTATGGGCGGGTTATCAGCATCCTACTATCACGAAGAGATCATGAAAGAGATACCGGAAGTGGATTTTGTCCTACGGGGGGATTCCGTGGAAGGTCCTCTCGTTGAGCTGGTCCGAGAATTCAAAAAAGAGGGAGAATACTCAAAAATTCCGAACTTAAGCTACCGGGACGATTCCGGGGTTCAGACAAACGAACTAATCGCCGTCACTGAAGATCTGGAATCGTTCTCTCTGGATTACGATTACGTCCTCAAGAGTCTCCTCAGATCGAGGTCCCTCGATAACATGCCCTTCCAGGAATTCCTCGGCAAACCGATGATGACCGTTCTCACCAGAAAAGGCTGTGATAGTAACTGCCCGGGTTGCGGCGGATCGAATTATTCTTATTCAAAAGTTTGTAACAGACAAAACGTTGCTCGCCGATCCCCGGCACGAATTGTCGAAGATTTGAAGAATATAGCGGAGTACAGAACTCCCGCTTTCGTAATAGGTGATCTGGGGAACCCCGAACCCGATTTCGGCCGGGAAGTATTTCGCCTGTTGAAAAAGGAAGACCTGGGGATTCCCGTCGTGTTTGAATTCTTCAATCCACCAGGTAAGGATTTCTTACGAGAACTGGGAGAATCGGTAGAGGATTTCAGCATCGAGATGTCCCCCGAATCAGGTGTAGAGGAGATTCGGAGAACTGCGGGGCGTGAGTATAGCAACAAGGAACTTAAGAACTCAATCCGCTGGGCCTTCCAGGCAGGCTGTAATCAGTTCGACCTCTACTTCATGATCGGTTTAAGCGGCCAGGGAAAGGGCTCACTTTCCAGCACCATGACTTTCATCGACGATTTACTGGAGAGCCACCGGAACAATAACTTGATCCCTTTCATTTCCCCTTATAGCCCGTTTATGGACCCGGGTTCACTTGCATTTGAATTCCCGGACAAGTACGGCTTCACCCGTTACGCAGAGAGCCTGATGGATCACTACGAACTACTGGACGAAGGATTCACCTGGAAGGACTTCCTTAGTTACCGCACGGATGAGATGAGACGCGAGGACCTGGTAGAAATCACCTACGAATCGGCAATTGAGCTTGCAAGCATCAAGGAGAAACACGGCATAATATCTCCGGACAAGCTCGAGGACCTGAAGGAGAAAATCAACCTATCAAAACGGATGATCCGTCTATCTGACGCCAGTGATAAAGGATTACTTGATGACGGGCAGGTCGAAACCTCACTAACGGAACTCAAGGAAAGGCTACTCATAGACCGTAACGAGCTGGATTGGTCCAGCGGCGTTACGTTTGGACGAGTTCTCGCCGTCATGAAGAAATCATTGGAAGTCCTTTTCCTCTCAAATTAGACCCAGGCGCCATCTTTATTAAATCAGCCTAATAAACCTAGAAGGATTCTGGAGGAATCGAACGGGCACCGATCAAGGATAAAAGACCTAGATAGCCTAATTTAACATTTCTAATTTAAAGTTCGTTTCGCTCCATAAAGTCAGCACAACTTGAACAAAAAACTTTAGTTCTTTACCATCTTGTGTATATATGCACAAGGATGTGAAAAATGGATAGACCTGAGTTTCCACGCGAGACCATAAGGAGGTTACCGCTTTACCTGAGGTGCCTCAACAGGTTACTGATTCTCGGTAAGGACACCCTCACTTCAAAGGAGTTGTCCGAGTTCCTCGGCGTCAAACCGGCACAGATAAGGAAGGACTTTTCCTACTTTGGTGATTTTGGTACCCGGGGAGTCGGCTACGATCTGGAAAATCTAGTAAAAGAGATTCGAAAGATATTAAACTTAGAAGAGGAATGGGAGCTTGCCATAGCCGGTATAGGCAACATAGGTGATTCCATCCTTGACCACATTGAATTCAATCAGCCGGGCTTCCGGTTTGCTGCCGCCTTTGACCAGCAACCAGACCTCGTTGGTTCGACTATACGGGGAAACAGGGTCCACGAATTATCCGAAATAGAAGAAGTACTCGAGGGGCTCGACGTGAGGATTGCGGTACTCGCGGTTCCAGCAATAGATGCAAGAAACGTAGCTGATTCCCTGGCTAATGCCGGTATCAAGGGGATAATCAACCTTGCTCCCATATTTCTCAACCCTCCAGAAGACGTAAAAGTAGCTCAGATGGACCTCTCCAGTGAACTGGGCCAGCTAGTCTACAACCTGGAGGAAGACTAAGCCTTTCACTCCATACCAAATTTTGGGGCAAGCTCGAACTACCCAGTACCCGCTGAAAACCTCCGGAACTTCTCCGGGGACGTATCAGCTTTTTATTTTGAAAAAACCTATTTTTCTTAAAGGCCTTCTACGCGCCCCGTACCATGGGACGGAGATTTTTGATTTATAAATTTACCCTTATTGAGTTTTTCCAGGGTCTTTTGAAGGGACG
>CAZWZR010000030.1:0-12099 GCA_964638365.1 uncultured Thermotogae bacterium
CCTCTTTCAGCCGGGATCGTAATTTCGGCCTGTCAAGTAACTCCGCCCCTTTGCGCAGGAGGAAGGGAACGTTTGCTTCAACCTGGCGAATCAACAGGGCCTCAAGTTCTTCCCCGAGGTAGTCCTCCAGACTTCCACCTTTCTCCCTGAATTCTCGTAACTTTCCGAGCCAGAACTCTTCTATGTTCGCCCGGACCTCTTCTCGCTCAGTAACCTCTGCTGATATTTCTTCGAGTGTTATCGCCAACTCCTCGTAGGACCATTGATCCACCAGCTCCCCCAGCTGCTTGCGGGAGAGGAGGTCGACACCGTTTTTCACCAGCCCCCGGAGAAAGCTCTCCATATCCTCGCCCGTGGCGACCCGACCAAGCCAGCGCTCAACTTTTCCTGCCAGAACGTCTAGCCCGGCAATAACGTCGGACCGGGACTCCTCGGGTAGCCCATCCATTAACGAACCCCGTTCTCGCTCCAGAAAATCGATCAACCAGTTCTCAAGCCCGCCTTCCAGCTGTTCCCGGACCGCGGGGGACTTCAACCTCTCCTCCAGGGCTTCCGGAGTTAACAGGTGTTCTCCCACGGCCTGGCCGATGTTTTCCGCGATCTCGTTCCTTCTCTTCGGTATTAAACCTGGTGTAAAAGGAATTCTATAGCCGAATATCCGCTTCTCTTCCAGGGGCCGAAAGAGCATTCGTATGGCCAGCCAGTTCGTAGAATAGCCGATCAAGCTTGCCACAAGCGGTAAAATCAGGAGGTAGTAATCGAAATTCATCTTCGTCCCATCATGGGCTTTCCGTGTAAGTTAACCATGTTTTTACCTTAAAAATTCTCTATGGTCGCGACTTTAGATCCCAAGCTTGGTCCCCTTTTCAAACGAACCACCATTTCAAAAATAACTTAACCGCTTTATAATAACACCTGATGATATATAAAGTTTAAATAGACTCCATCATTTATACAACGACCTCTAGCTCGTTTGCGAAATACCTCGTGACCTGTAAAATTTAATGGTTAAATTCTGTTCTACTTCAAGGTGACATTCCACGGAATTATGATACGTTATTGCTTCAAAACATTTCGATTCTCTTATCAAGTATCAAGCTCACAGGAGGGAAGATAATGCCAGCCGAAAAACTGGACAAGATTTTTAATCCGGAGTCTTTGGCCGTTATCGGTGCGAGTGAAAAGGAAGGCTCCGTCGGAGCGACTCTTATGCGAAACATAGTCGAGGGGTTCGAGGGAGATATTTACCCCGTCAATATCAATAGAGACGAGGTAATGAACATCGAGGCGTTTTCCAGCGTAAGCGAGATAGAGGAAGACGTCGACCTCGCCTTAATTGCAACTCCCGCAAAGACGGTACCAGGAATTGTCGATGATTGCGGGGAAGCCGATATAGAAGCCGCTATAATCATTTCAGCGGGTTTCAGCGAAACTAGCAGCGAGGGGAAAGAACTCGAGGAAAAGATATCCGCCAAAAGGAAAGAACACGGCATGAGGATTCTGGGACCAAATTGCCTTGGCACGATCAGGCCCGGTTCCAATTTAAATATGACTTTTCTTCGCAAAGATCCCGCAGCGGGTAAGGTTGCATTTCTTTCCCAGAGCGGAGCCATGGGTTCGGCAATTCTTGACTGGTCCACCAGGGCAAAGGTAGGTTTCAGCGCTTTCGTCTCCGTCGGGAACATGATGGATATAGACTTCGGTGACCTGATCGACTACTTCGGCCAGGACCCAAAGACGGACAGCATCATAATGTACATGGAAACAGTCAAAGACGCGGAGAAATTTATGAGCGCGGCACGGAGTTTTGCCCGTACAAAGCCGATCCTTGTTATTAAGGCTGGCAAATACTCCAAGAGCGCAGAGGCCGTAGCCTCTCATACGGGGTCTCTTGCCGGGGAAGACCAGATTTACGATGCTGCATTTAAACGGGTGGGAGTGACCAGGGTCTCAGACGTAGATGACCTGTTTAGTAGCTCGGAAACTTTGAGCAAACAGAACCTCCCCGACGGGCCAAACATGGCAATCGTAACAAACGCCGGTGGACCCGGAATAATGACCACCGACGCAATTCTGGATTCGGGGGGAGAACTCGCAGACCTTTCTACCAACACACAAAAAGAATTAAACGAATTCCTACCGGAAGAAGCCAACGTGAAAAACCCCGTGGATGTACTTGGAGATGCTGATACAGAACGTTATGAACACTCTATAAAGGTCTGCATTGAAGAAGACGACGTCGACGGGGTAATAGTAATTTACGCCCCTCAGGGTAAGGCTTCGGCGAAAGATGCTGCCAGGGCAGTTGCCAACGTCTCCAAGGAGACGGAAAAACCGATAGTTTCTTCTTTTATGGGGGCCGGCGAAGTAGACGAAGGCAGGCAGATTCTAAGAGAGGAAAACGTACCAACGAGACCGACTCCGGAACAGGCGATAAGCGCCTTCATGTACATGCACCGATACGCCAGAAACCTGGAGTTGCTTTACGAAACTCCGGAAGAACTTCCGGTCAATAATCAACCTCCCCACCACCACCTTAAGGCGATGGTAAGAAAGGTGCTCAGATCAGGCCGAACAACCCTGACCGAGGTCGAGTCCAAAAAGTTCCTGGATACTTATGGAATCCCGATCTCAAACACGAAAGTGGCCGAGTCTCCTTCTCAGGCGGCCAATCTTGCGTACGAAATGGGTTATCCGGTCGTACTGAAGGTACATTCCGAGGACATAACCCACAAGACCGACGTCGGTGGGGTAGAGCTAAACCTCCAGAACAAGGAAGAGGTAAAAGAAGCTTACGAGAGTATAGTATCCAGGGCCAAGAATCACCGACCATCAGCGGAAATCACGGGCGTCTCGGTTCAGAAAATGGTTTCCAACATTGATTACGAGCTCATCCTGGGGTCAAAAAAGGATCCGCTCTTCGGTGCTTCGATACTATTCGGACGTGGAGGGACAGGCGTAGAGCTTTACAAGGACACGGCAGCCGGATTTCCTCCTCTAAACCAGGTACTTGCTCACAGGTTGATGGAAGATACAAAAGTATATCAGTTGCTCAAAGGATATAGAGGCAAGGAAGGAGCAGACATCCGTGAACTGGAGAAGCAGTTGATAAGGTTTTCGCAGCTTATAGTGGACTTTCCTGAAATCAAGGAAATCGACATCAACCCACTCGCCGTAATTGACGGCTCTTTCCGGGCTCTCGACGCCAGAATTATTCTGGACGAGCAATACAAGGATCGAAAAGTCGATGAATCTCACGAACACCTGGCTTTAGAACCCTACCCCCGCCAGTACATCGAGGATTGGCGGCTGGATGACGGGCGAGAGGTTACGCTCAGGCCGATTAAACCCGAGGACGAGCCGCTCGAATTCGAGCTGTTCGACTCGTTCTCCGAGAAGACCTGGCGCCAGCGTTTTTTCGGACCGAAGACGGAAATTACGCACGAGGAAATGACCCGTTATACCAATATAGACTACCGCCGTGAAATGGCGATCATAGGGATACTGGAGGACGATGGTGGCAAAAAGATGATCGGTGTAGGCCGACTTATTATCGGTCCGGACCAGAATACCGGCGAATACGCGGTGGTAGTTGGGGATCCCTGGCAGAGATTGGGTCTCGGGGAAAAACTGACGGACTCAATTATCGGAGTGGCTGAAGATAAAAACCTAAAAAGCATTTATGCAACGATATTAAAGGAGAACAAGCCGATGCTCCAGCTCGCTCGGAAGATGGGGTTCCAGGAGACCGACAGGGATTCGGAGACGGTCAAGATGGAGATGGAATTGAGATAACGATATCAGGAACTTAAAAACCCGGGCATTACGGTCCTTACAGCTAAATTCGGACCGGGATCGTGTTTATCTATAAAAAAATAGAATCGAAGAAAAGTAGAATGGGTAATTAACGTTACCCAAAAACCACCAATATTACCAAAACAGGAGGGTAATAAATTGACTGAACCGAAACAATGGGTCAAGGAAGACCCTGAAAGAGAGGACGTATTCTGGCCTACTGAAGCAATGAAGGAAAAGGCCTGGGTCTCGGACGAATCAATTTACGAGGACGCGCTTCAGGACCCGCAGGCGTTCTGGGCAAAACACGCGGAAGAAGGTATCGACTGGTACGAAAAATGGGACGAAACCTACAGAGAGGAACCGTACGATTACGAGTGGTTCGAAGGCGGCAAGTTAAACCTTGCCTATAACGCCGTCGACAGGCACGTTGAAAACGGTAACGGGGACAAGAACGCGATAATCTGGGAGCCGGAACCGACCGACGAAGAGACGGTGCGGATGACCTACGCCGAATTGAAGGACGAGGTATCCAAATTTGCCAACGTTCTGGAGGGCTTTGGCGTCGAAAAAGGGGATAGAGTAGGTATCTACATGCCGATGATCCCCGAGGCACTGATCGCAATGCTGGCAACGGCAAGAGTTGGTGCCGCCCATAGCGTCGTCTTTTCGGCATTTAGCCCTGACTCCCTGAAAGACAGACTGGAAGATGCCAATGCAAAGGTGCTAGTCACGGCAGATGGTTACTACAGAAGGGGGAAACCTCTTAACCTGAAGAAGAACGCCAATAAGGGCCTAGAGGGGTCTCCGGTAGAAGACGTTGTAACTGTCAAGCGAACGGGTGCAGACGTAGAAATGGAAGACGGCAGGGACCACTGGTACCACGAACTCATGGAAGGTGCAGACGACCAGCATGAACCCGCCGTCATGAACAGCAGCGACCTCGCATTTATCCTGTACACCAGCGGAACGACTGGTAAACCCAAAGGGGTCATGCACCACGTAGGTGGGTACGCAGTCCAGGCCTACCTGACTGCAAAGTGGAACTTCGACCTCCACGAGGACGATATATTCTGGTGCACTGCTGACGTAGGCTGGATTACAGGTCATACCTACATCAACTACGGCCCTCTTCTCAATGGAGTTACCACCGTCGTTTACGAAGGTGCGCCGGACTATCCGGAATACGACAGGCTCTGGCAGATAGTTGAGGACGAGGGAGTAACCGGTTTCTACACCGCACCGACGGCAATCCGGATGTTCATCAAACAGGGGACGAAATGGCCGGAAAAACACGACCTTTCCAGCCTGAGAGTTCTCGGAACCGTCGGAGAGCCAATCAACAAAGACGCTTGGCTCTGGTACTTCGAGAACATCGGTGGCGGAAGAACTCCCGTCGTCGATACCTGGTGGCAAACGGAGACAGGGGCGAACGTGATAAACGCCCTGCCGGGCGTAGGACCCTTTATTCCGACCTACGCGGGCAAACCGTTCCCGGGGATAAAAGCAAACCTGCTCGATACGGAAGGTAACTCAGTAGGGGTCAACGAAGGAGGTTACCTGACGCTCGAGTCCCCGTTCCCGCCAAGCTTGATCCGGGGAGTATACAAGCGCCCCGAAAAGTTCAAGGACGAATACTGGAGCGAGTACGGCCCTGACTACTACTTTACCAGTGACGGTGCAAGGAAGGACGAAAACGACAACATAAGGATCACCGGCAGACTGGACGACGTTATGAACGTAGCGGGCCACAGACTGGCGACCGGGGAAGTTGAGAACGCTTTAGGTAAACACGAAGCCGTGGCCGAACCCGCAGTAGTCTCTCGCCCGGACGACGTCAAAGGCGAGGTCCCGGTAGCATTCGTCATGCTGGAAAATGACGCAGATGTAGATTCCGACACCCTGCAGGACGAACTTATTCAGCTGGTAGACGACACCATAGGACCGACAGCCAGGCCTGCCGACATCATAATAGCGGACGAGGTGCCAAAGACCAGATCCGGTAAGATCATGCGGAGGATACTGAAAAGTCTGGTCAGGGGAGAAGACGTCGGAGACCTAACCACGCTGAGAAACCCCGGTGTAGTTGAAGACCTCCAGGGAAAGTTAGAGGAACGAGAATAAATAGTGACAGTTAATAAAAACACCAACACACCGGAGTGATAGAACTTGGAGATCAACGAAGACGTAGCTAATCCCGCACCACTCGGTCTCGGCGGGTTCGCTTTATCGACTTTCATCCTCAATCTGGTAAATTCCGGCCTGGTCGCTAGTGGTTCCCTGGGCATAGTAATGCCCATGGCGATAGCATACGGTGGGCTTGCTCAGCTACTTGCCGGAATGTGGGAATTCAGGCGTAACAACGTTTTTGGCGCGACGGCGTTTTCCTCGTTTGGAGCATTCTGGATCGGGCTCGCTTCGTTTGAGGTCCTTTCCTGGGCTGGAGTAATTACCGATGTACCCAAGGAAGGAATCGCGATAGCACTGGTGGCCTGGGGTATTTTCACGTTCTACGCAACTATCGCATCCCTCAAAGAGCCCTGGGCAATTACGTGGATATTTATCACCCTGACGATACTATTTTTCTTGCTGGCCTGGGGTGAGTTTAACTCCACAGTCCACACTATTGCCGGTTACGAGGGGATTATAGTCGCCCTGATAGCTTGGTATTCGTCCGCAGCAATCCTGATTAATTCGATGTTCGGACGAACGGTCTTACCTATCGGGGCCCATTAAAAAACCGTAAACTGTATTTCGGTAGCAGAGTTTTTAACGGTCGCGAGTTCGTGGCCCGAACTCGCGACCGTTTTCTTGATTTTACCGATCCCTCTGGACCATAATTGATCGGATTTGGGCCTGAAATTGGTTCGAACCTAAATCAACCCTATAAGAGATAATCATCCTGGATGGTAAAAAATGTTTGATAAAGTTAAGCAAGCCGTAAACTGGATTTTCGGACAGACAAACGACCAAAAACTATCAAAGCTCCGTAATTACGTCGACCAGGTAAATCAGCTCTCCGAAGATATGAAAGAACTTTCCCCCGAGGAGATGAGGGAAAAGACCGACGAATTTCGGGAAAGGATTGCCAGTGGAACGGAACTTGACGATCTGATCCCTGAGGCATTTGCACTTGTCAGAGAAGTAGCTGAAAGGGAAACAGGAATGCGTCCCTACGACGTACAGATAATTGGAGCGGTCGCTCTGCACCAGCGCAGAATAGCCGAAATGGCCACGGGGGAAGGTAAAACGCTGGTTGCCACCATGCCCGCCTACCTAAATGCTCTCGTCGGACAGGTTCACATTGCAACCGTAAACGATTACCTGGCCAAGAGAGACCGGGAGTGGATGGGACCGATCTACGAAGAACTCGGTCTGAAGGTTTCTGTAATCCAGGAAGACATGGATATCGAAGCGCGAAAGGAGGCTTACAAGTCCGACGTAGTTTACGGAACCGCCAACCAGTTTGGCTTCGATTACCTCCGGGATAATATGGTATTATCCGAAGATCAGCGGGTCGGGGCTACCCGTGATTTCGCCATAATCGACGAAATCGACAGCATATTAATAGACGAAGCCCGGACTCCGCTTATAATATCCGGTTCCACGGAAGAGTCCACAAAACTTTACAAGCGGTTTGCCAGCCTGGCCCCGAGGTTTAAACCGGGCGAAGACTATGAAATAGACGAGAAAAACCAGTCAGTATCGCTCACGGACCAGGGGGCCAACAAAGCCGAGAACTTCCTCAACCTGGAGGACATGTATTCTCCCGAAAACATCTCGATGCTCCATCACCTCAAAACCTCACTGAAGGCAAAGGAATTCTTTAAAAAGGACGAGGACTACATAGTACAAGACGGCGGAATCGTTCTGGTCGACGAATTCACTGGACGATTGATGCCCGACCGCCGCCTCTCCGATGGACTCCACCAGGCGATCGAAGCCAAGGAAGGAATGATGGTGCAAAAGGAAAACCAGACCTTCGCCCAGGTAACCCTGCAAAACTTCTTCCTCCTCTATGACGGGTTGAGCGGTATGACTGGCACGGCCAAGACAGAAGAGGAGGAGTTCGAGGACATCTACGACCTGGACGTGGTCGTCGTTCCGACGAACGAAACCCTGCAGCGTGAACACAAGCCCGACGTCATATTCAAGACGAAAGAAGCAAAGTACGAGGCGGTAGCCGAAGAAGTAGAGAGGCTGCATGAAAAAGGCAGACCGGTTTTGGTCGGAACCAACGCGATAGAGAAATCGGAGCGGTTAAGCGAATTACTGAGCAAAAGAGGTCTTCCCCATGAAGTCCTGAACGCTAAAAACCACGCCCGGGAAGCGGAGATCATCAAGGACGCCGGCCAGGAAGGGGCGGTCACTATAGCAACGAACATGGCCGGTCGAGGTACGGATATAAAACTCGAGGAAGGCGTGGCGGAACTCGGTGGCCTGCATGTTCTCGGAACCCAGAGACACGAAAGCAGAAGAATTGATAACCAGCTCCGTGGCCGGGCCGGCCGTCAGGGTGATCCGGGTTCCACTCAGTTCTACCTTTCTCTGGAGGACGACCTGCTCCGGATTTTCGGTGGTGACAGAATAGATTCTCTGATGGAGAAGGCGGGGATGGAAGAAGGAGAAGCAATAGAACACTCCTTGCTCACCAAGGCAATTCGCAGGGCTCAGAAGAAGGTCGAAGGCATAAACTACGAACGCCGAAAGAACGTACTAAAATACGACAAGGTCCTGGCCCAGCAGCGCGAGGCGATATATAGCCTGCGGGACCACTTCCTCCTTTCAGAAGATGGAAGTAGCAGCTGGGAGGAAATAGACAGCTACTTAAAACCAGTACTAAAGGACTACTCGGAGGACCTTATAGAAGAGCACGGCCTGGAAAACGGGGATGAGGAAGAGGGCCTGGAAGCTCTTAAAAACGAACTATCCGAGTTCAATAATGCCAGATTTGAAGCTGATTTTATCGAAAACGGGGGTAACCTCACGGAACAGGTAGAAGAATTCGTCATAGACAACTGGGAACTGCAGCTCGATCGTTTTGAAGAAACGAACCAGGTGAAACCCGAACTTATCAAGTCCGTTTTGATTAAGGTAATTGACAGAAAATGGAGAGATCATCTCTATCTGATAGATGACCTCAAGTCCGGGGTCGGTTGGTCCTCTTACGGCGGTAAAGACCCTCTGGTGGAGTTCAAACGGGAGTCCTTCCGCCTCTTTCAGGACATGAGAACGGACTTGAGAAGTGAGATCGTCGACCTACTGGTCAAAACAAGGCTCGAAGTCGAACGGTCTGACGCGTCCGTTGAAGCGGAGGTAGATACCTCGAAGTTCAACTTCCAGGGAGGCGAGAGTGGTGGGGGGTTACCCGATAAAGGTTCCCGGAAGGGGAGTTCAAAAGGGGAAAGGGGAGAAAACCGGAAAGAACAATCGAACCACGAACAGAGAGTCGTAGAGGACGAACCCGGCAGGAACGATCCCTGTCCCTGTGGAAGCGGAAAGAAGTACAAATACTGCTGCGGCGCGGACGACTAGAGGGAATCTTTTCTTTCAACCTCATGGACTTGAGATAGTCTAGCTAACCCGGGCTGAATGTTTTTCTATATCTGTTTCACCTTAAGCATTTACTGACCCATGAATTTACCTTCTTCCAAAATATAGCCCGAAGTAGGCAGAAGAAACCATCTTTCCGTATAGAAGCTTTTCAAATTGCAACGTCCCCTTACGCTATGCGGATGGGAACTAGCTCAACCTGATTTTATTGCAGAGGTCAAATTTGATTGATTTATCTCTCCAGAGCGTTATAATAGATGTACAGAAGTAAAAAATTATGGATTTACACAAAAGACTTTCATTGATTACAACAAATACTAGGAGGTGTTTTTGATGGAACCTGTAACTGCCATGGTGTTGGGTTTCTTCTGGTCCATGTGGGCAGCTGCTTTTCTTTCCTTCATGGGATGCGGAATCTGCTAACTCGTAGATTTGTCAAGCAGACTGCTTAAGACAGGTGATTTTTTTGTCGAAAAAGAGTGCATTTACCATTGGGGCTGTTGTAATAGCACTGTTGCTTCTTTTTTCCCTTCTCGCAACGGGGGAAGAGGTTTCGGATAAACTGTCCAATGTCATAAGAACCAGACTTGGTCTTAATTCGGACGTTTACCGGGTTATTGAGACCGAATACCAGGGCGAGAAGGTAATCTTAATCGCCATATATGGAAGCGATAAGGCTCTGGAAAGTTCTCTTGGAGACGACATAAAATCCTGTCTCAGAGAGAATATGGATCAATCACCCGTAGCTTTGTCCGTCTTGACCATGGACGAAGGCGTTAAATTTCACCCTTACGCTCTGCGAGTGTTACAGGGTGATGAAACCAAGCGCCCGAAGAACATGATCGGGATTACGAATGGTTTTAAGGACGGAGAGATGCCCGAAAAGGTCCCGAGCGAAGGAGAAGTGTTCTGGGGAAGTAAAGGTATAATCACGATGGGAGAGGATTTCGATCCGACGACCCCGTTCAGCGTAAAATACGGGACCACGAGTGCCGACTTTTCCCCGAAGAGCACAGTAAGCCAGGAACCGACAGAAGTAACTACGGAAGAGGAACCCGCAACTGGCGATTCGGGGCTTAAGGCTACTGAATCGGAAACCGGTGGGAATGGAGAAGTTAGTGAGGAGTCAACTTCGAATTCCGGTTCCGCAGTTAGCAATTCCAAAACCGGACAGGGTTTAGCGCTTCTGACACAGCTTGCGACTTTACTATCGATAACACTTTCGTTCCTGTAAAACTTCTAATTACGAACTGGGGCAGGAATCTTATTCCTGCCCCAGTACTGTTTTCAAGAGCAAAAACGAGTTCCCGTCGCGATTTTACTCTAACAGATCCTTGTATTCCGACTCATCAAGCAAAGAACTGAACTGGTCCTCGTCCTTCATGTCCAGTTTCACCAACCAGCCTTCGTCAGTGGGGGATTCGTTTATTTTTTCCGGTTCGCTTTCTAAACTTTCGTTTACTTCTTCCACTGTACCGGCAACCGGCGCCTCTACGTCAGAGACGGACTTTACTGACTCAATCACCACCATCTCTTCACCTTTAGCGTACTCGTCACCTACTGCGGGCAACTCAACGAAAACTATATCGCCCAGTTCGTTCTGGGCGTGGTCAGTTATACCCACTCTGACGCCGTGGTCTTCCTTCCTTAACCAGTCGTGGTCTTCCGTATACTTTATGTTAGCCATTTTACCTCCTCTTTTTTGATTGGTTATCGATAAAGGCCGGATTCCCTTGATCCGCTTTACCTTAAACTCATCCGGCTTTGATGTTATTTTCCTGAAACCCAGAGATCATTGCAACCTAGAAAACGATTAATTATATTTAATCGGTGAAAATTTAATGGATTCCGTAATATTAGCAGCTGGTAAGGGAACTCGTATGGCATCGGACAGGCCAAAAGTCCTTCACGAAATCCGCGGGAAACCCCTCATTCAGCATCTGCTTGATTCCCTGGCTGAAGTTCTGACCGGGAGGATCATAGTGGTTGTCGGTTATAAAGCGGATTTAGTCTCGGAGGAGCTTTCCGGTCAGGATATCCAGTTCGTCCTTCAGGAAGAACAAAAAGGCACGGCGCATGCTTTACAGCAGGCAAAATCCGAAATCAAATCGGATAAGTTTCTGGTGTTTCCCGGAGACCTACCGCTGATAAAGCCAGAATCGATTCAAGAGTTCGTAGATGCATCAGAACGAAAAGGGGCTGAATTCTCGCTTTTCACTACGGAAAGAGAGGACCCGGCTGGTTACGGCCGGGTAAAACGGGGTAGGAATGGCAAAGTGGTAGAGATAGTAGAAGAACAGGATGCAAGCGACAAGGAGAAGGAGATAAAAGAGATAAATACGGGAGTATACCTGATCTCTAACCGGGAATACCTCTGGCTGGACCTGGATTCTATAGACCCGGAAAACGCTCAGAACGAGTTTTACTTAACCGATCTCGTCAAAAGGGCTTCGGAAAAAAATAGAGAAGTGGCTGCGGTTTCCAGTAATTCTCCAAATGAATTCCTGGGCGTAAACACCAGAGAGGACCTGGCCCGGGCAGGTCAAATACTGAACGATAGAAAAATCAAGTCTCTCATGGAAAAAGGCGTAACGGTCGTTTGCCCTGACGAGACGATAGTCGAACCAGAAGTCACAGTTGCCAGGGATACCCATATAAGGCCGTTTTCGATTCTAAGAGGGGAGACGAAAATAGGTGCGGGCTCGGATATCGGGCCAACCTTCAGGGATCGACGTTGACCGTGGAACTCGG
>CAZWZR010000031.1:0-11788 GCA_964638365.1 uncultured Thermotogae bacterium
CCAAAGTAGGCGGAGAGGATCACGGCCGAATTCTTGACGCAAACTCCGCAGCAGAAGAACAGACCGGCTACTCACTCGAAGAGCTAATCGGACTAAATATTGAAGATGATATTGCCGTAGTAGAACCGGAATCCATCACTTACGAAGAGGGCGACGAGAAACTCGCCAGGGGTGAGAGCGTAAATTTCAGGGAGAAAAAGAGAAAGAAGGATGGTACTGAGTTCTGGACTGAGGTCGTTGTAACTAGAATAGAGCACGAAGGTACGACGGCTGCCCTCTCGATCAACCGGGATATAACCGAACGGAAAAAGGTAAAAGAGCAGCTAAAACGATACAAAATGGCCGTCGAAGGCTCGGAAGAATTGATGGCCGCCTGCGATAAAGACTATAAATATATTTTTGCCAATGGAGTTTACAAAGATTTTTACGAGATTGGCAAAGAGGGAATCAAGGATTACAAAGTAAGGGACCTGATAGATAAAGATTCTTTTCAAAATACGGTCAAACCGCGTCTGGACCGGTGCCTTCAGGGAGAAAGAATAGAATATGAGATGGAACGTACTCACCCGATTAAGGGGCCGAGGCAGCTACGGATAATTTATTATCCTTTGAGAGGTGAAAATCAGCTACACGGGGTAGTAGCAGTTATGAGGGACATTACGGAACGCAAGCGGGCACAGAAAGCTCTAAACGAGGAGAGAGACAAGCTGAGACACCTTCACGATGGCGTAGACGAATTGCAAAAGCAGGAAACCGAAGAGGATGTACTTAATACCGCTGTCGAGGTAGCCGAAACAATGCTCGACTTCAAGTTTTGCGACGTATCACTGATCGAGGGGGACTATATAGTCCCCAAAGCCAGCGGGTCCGGAGTGGATTCCGAAGACTCAGTTCCATTTGAGATTGGGGAAGGGGTTACCGGTCAAACAGTCCAAAAGGGTGAAACCATCCGGGGCGAAGATCTTCAAAAGCACCCGAAAGCGAAACCGACAAGCGGGGATTTCAGGGCCTTTATTAGCGTCCCAATAGGGGAGTTAGGTGTGTTTCAGGTGATTTCGGAAAAGGTGGGTAGTTTTACCGAGCAGGACGTAGAGCTGGCAGAGATATTATCAAATCACCTGCGGGAGGAAATAAATCGGGTTCGTTTGAAAGAAGACCTGCGTCAGCAGGTCATCCGTGATCCCCTCACGGGTCTTTACAATCGTCGTTACTTCAACGAGACTCTGGGAAAAGAGGTAGAAAGGTGCAGAAGATACGGTAAATCAATTGCTTTCCTGATGGCTGATGTAAACAGGTTCAAGGAGATAAACGACCGATATACTCATCAAACGGGAGACGAAGTTCTCAAGGAAGTTGCAGGCTTATTTCAGGCTCACGTCAGAGACGCTGACACTGTAGTTCGATACGGTGGGGATGAGTTCCTGGTTATGATGCCTGAAACCCAGCACGAAGCAGCTGAGGTAATTAATCGAATTCAGGAAGCTATTAAAGCGTGGAATGAAGAGAGCAACTTGCTCGATTTTCCTCTAACTTTCGCAATGGGCTTTTCCAGCTGGAGACCAGAGCAAGACAGAGATGTGGAAGAAGCTTTGAAAGAAGCAGATCAGGAGATGTACGATAATAAAGAGCATTGAGGGATTTTACATTATAGGCTTTACCGACGCTATCTGAGTTTGCCCTGGGATCGCTATTGGTACGCCCGGGAGGACTTGAACCCCCGGCCTACGGATCCGGAATCCGTCGCTCTGTCCAACTGAGCTACGGGCGCATGTACACTTTGACTATAACTACGATAAGGAAGAAGTTCAACGCCTTCGTGTTTCAGAATTCGCTCTAAACGGATTGGACGTTTTCCTCCCCGGTCGGGCAGCGCTCGAGTAGAATACAATCCTCACACCTGGGGTTGCGGGATTTGCAGGTTTCCCGACCATGCCTTATCAGGTGGAGATGAAACTGGTACATATTTTCGTCCGCTACCAGGTCCGTCAGTGTTTCGTGGTGGTCCTCGCCGGGATTTACCAGCTCAAGTCTGTTTGTTACCCTGCGGACGTGAGTGTCTACCGGAAACATCGGTTTATCCAGGGAGAAGAGTGCTACCACGGCTGCGGTCTTTTTTCCGACCCCGTCGAACTCCATCAGTTCCTGCCAGGCATCTTTCGCGCTCATGTCACTGAGGTAGTCCAGGTTTAGCCCGTCCTTCTCTTTTAGCTCTGCCAGTACGCCCGTAATGGCTTTTGCCTTCTGGTTCTGTAACCCGGCCGTCTTAATGGCCTCCGCGATCTCGGCCGTGGAAGCTTCCGCCATTTCGTCGTAATCCTCAAAAGACTCCCAGAGGCGCTTTTCGGCTTTGTCCCTGTTGTCGTCGTTGGTGTTCTGGGACAGTATAGTTTGGATGAGCGTATCCAGCGGTGACCTCGAGTGGGATTTTTCTATTGAACCAAAGCGAGTCTCGAGTCTCTCTCTAACCCAATTTAACTTCACCCGTCTATTTTCTTCTTTAGTCATGATGTATTGACAAAAAGAGTAACGGACGGGACCCCCGGTTGGCAACTTGAGTGCCCCCCATGTACTTTCGGCTCTTTCACCGCTACCAATGTTGCTCGACGGATGGTTTTTGAATAAGATTTTATGGTGATAGCATGGCTGGACACTCAGAATGGTCAAATATAAAGCACCGAAAGGAAAAACAGGACAAGAAAAAGGCCAAAAAGTTCGGCAAACTGACCAAAGAGATAATCAAGGAAGCGCGGAAGAACCCGGACCCCAGGGACAACCCGACCCTGGCCAGTGCAATAGAGAGGGCCAAGGACGCGGACATGCCGAAGGAAAACATCGAAAGGGCCCTGAAAAAAGCCAAGGGTGAGCTGGAAGGTCAGAATTTCGAGACGGTTACCTTCGAGGGGTACGGTCCTGAGGGCGTGGCGATGCTGATAAAGACGGAAACGGATAACAGAAATAGAACGAGCACCTACCTGAAGAACACATTTGAGGATTACGGTGGAGAACTCGGCGAGAAAGGGAGCGTCAGATGGGTTTTTCAGCGCAGGGGTATGGTGAAGATCGATCTCAGTTCCCTGAACGGTCTGGACGAAGAAACCCTTCAGCTGGAGGCAATTGAAGCCGGAGCTGAGGACATCGAAGAAGAAGACGGAGAGATGAAGATAACCTTCGATCCCGACGATCTAAAGGACGCGGCGGAAGAGTTAGAAGAGCTGGTCCCCGAGCTGGCAGCAGAGCTGGCCATGATGCCAAAGAACTACGTGGAGCCCGGGGATAAAACCGACAAAGTAAAGGAACTTGTTGATAAACTGGAGGATAACCGGGACGTCTCCGCCGTCTTCCACAACTGTAAGCCCCTGCTCGATAATTGAATTGAGGTCTTAAGCTCAGTTTAACGGTAGTTCGGCCCGACCCCCACCAGGTCTCTCACTTTCTCCATGTTTCTGGAAGCTATATCTTTGGCTTTCTCTTTCCCCTTTTCAAGAAGATCTTCTACTCGAGCCGGGTTCTCGATGAGTTCCTGTTTCTTTTCCTGAACCGGACGGATCTCGCTCATCAGGTTTTCGAATACCGCCTCTTTCAGGTCGATGTACATCAGCTCCCCTTCTCGGTGGTCTTTCCTGAAATCTTCTACCGTGGACTCGGGGGCGGTCAATTCCAGCAGGGTAAACAGGTTAGCGACTCCAGGGCTCATCTCGTCACCCTGGGCCTTTCCGGGGTCAGTGACAGCGGACTTTACCTTCTCCCAGATCGAGTCCTCGTCCTCCATCAGTCCGATGGCGTGCTTATCGTGTCCGCTTTTACTCATTTTTCGCTCGGGGTCCGCCGTTGACATTATCCGGGCGGCCTCTCCGACGATGGGTTCTGGTTCCGGAAAAAACTCACCGAACCTGCTGTTAAATTTCCTGGCTATCCTGCGAGTAAGCTCCACGTGCTGTATCTGGTCCTCTCCTACGGGAACCTTGGAAGCTTTGTAAAGCAGTATATCAGCTGCCTGAAGTACCGGATAGTCGAAAAGCCCGGCACTGACGAAGTCCCTTTTTTCGGATTTGTCTTTAAACTGTGTCATTCTGGTTAAATCCCCGTAAGATGTGACGGAGTTGAAGATCCACTGCAATTCGACGTGTTCCCGGACTTCGGACTGAATAAACAGGACTGACTCCTCCGGATCCACACCGCTAGCTATTAAGTCAGCTGCCAGGTCAATTGCGCTTTCTCGCAAAGATTCAGGGTCGTAGTTAGAAGTTATAGCGTGCAGGTCAACAATTGAATAGACTGTATCGTGTTCTTCCTGTAGTTCAACCCAGTTCTTGATCGCACCGAAGTAGTTTCCCAGGTGCAGGTCACCAGTCGGTTGAATACCGGAAAATAACTTTGCCATTAATAATTCACTCCTCTCGGTTGTTTCAGATATTTTTTGTCGGTTTGTTATCTTTAATAATAAGGCCTAGATTAGCCTTTAAGCCAGACGGTCAGGATCGTGATATCGGAACGAGAGACTCCGGGTATTCTTTCGGCCTGTCCAAGGGTCTGGGGCTGTACTTCTTTAAGCTTCTCCCTTCCTTCGGTTGAAAGGCCGTCAAGGTCGTCGTAACTGAGGGAGTTCGGAAGCTCTTCGTCCTCCATTTCTCGGAATTGTTCGATTCGTTTCTCCTGTTTTTTGATGTAACCTTCGTACTTGGCCCGTATCTCTATTTCCTCCCTGATATCCCTCTGAGTTCCGTCCTCCAGCCCCCCCAGTTCCATGATCTCTCCCCAGGAGAGCTCGGGCCGTTTTAGCAGTTCGTAGAGGCTGGCCCCCTGGTCCTTCAATGGGGACGTTCCATTCTTTTTTAGGATTTCGTTTACTTCGTTCCCTGGTGTCACCCGGGTGGATTTCAGTTCGTCCAGTTCCCCCTCGATTTGTTCCTTTTTCTCCCTGTACTTGTCGTACCTCTCCCGGTCGATAGTTCCGAGTTCGTGGGCCAGCTCCGTCAGTCGGAGGTCGGCGTTGTTTTCCCTTAGGATAATCCTGTATTCAGCGCGCGAAGGCAACATACGGTAAGGTTCATCGACACCTTTAGTGACGAGGTCGTCGATCATTACGCCGATAAAAGCCTCGGAACGGTCGAGAGAGATCCCCCTTTCCCCGTGATTTGCCGCGTTTATCCCCGCGATGATTCCCTGACCGGCAGCCTCCTCGTATCCGGTGGTACCGTTTATCTGTCCAGCCGCGAATAGGCCGTCGATACTTGTCGTTTCGAGAGTGTTTTTGAGCTGAGTTGGCGGGAGATAGTCGTACTCTATACCGTAGCCGTAACGTTCGATCCGAGCGTTTTCGAGACCCTCCATGGACCGAACGATTCCTTCCTGGACGTCGGGCGGTGAGGAAGTATAAATTCCCTGAAGGTAGTACTCGCTGGATTCCTTCCCCTCCGGTTCCAAAAATACCTTGTGATGTTCCCTGTCGGGAAAATCGACGATCTTACTTTCCAGCGAGGGGCAATACCTCGGGTGAGCGCTGACCACGGTCCCGTTGTACCTTGGATTTCTATCGAGGTTGTCCCGGATTATTCGATGGGTTTCCTCGTTGGTGCGTGTAAGATATACGGGATAATCGTCCGAAAGAACCTGTTTGTCCGACACGTAGGAAAACCCGAACGGTTCCTCCATCGTGGTTTGGGCCTTTAGCGATGAAAAATCTATCGTTTCACCGTTGACTCGAGGAGTGGTATCCGTGTTCATCCGTTTTACTTTCAGGCCGTGACTCTGCAGGCTTTCCGATAGCGCCTCTGAAGGAGGTTCACCGGTTCTGCCCGCGGGGTAAGTTGTATCTCCTATATATACCTTCCCGTTCAGGAAGGTGCCAGTAGTCAATACTACGCTGTTAGCGAGGTAGCGGACCCCTTCTCGCGTAGCTATTCCTTTGACCCGGCCGGATTCGACTATCAACTCCTGGGCCATCTCCTCCCGCAATCTGAGGTTTTCCTGGCCCTCCAGGACCTGCTTCATTTCCCGTCTGTATTGGTCCCTATCCACCTGCGCCCGGGTAACCTGCATAGCTTTCCCCTTGCTTGTATTTAACCGCCGGATATGGAGGCCGGCACGATCAGTATTTTTCGCCATTTCACCCCCGAGTGCATCGATTTCCCTGACTAGCTGGGATTTTCCAGGTCCACCGATCGCCGGATTGCAGGACATACGAGCCGTTTTATCGAGATCAATTGTCAATAACGTGGTTTCCTTTCCGGCCCGAGCCGAAATCAATCCGGCTTCACACCCCGCATGACCGGCGCCTACGACTATCACGTCCGAAATTTTCTCCATTCTTAATATCACCAGTGAGATAATAATTTACAGGGTGGTGCTATTCAACGGAAGGGCTCTTGCAACGCGCCCGCTCCCCGGATATAACTAGCCCGGTGATCATAATGATATCCGTAAAGAAAAATGGTGAATTCGACAAGAAAGAGATAACTGGTCTCGAGGGTGCCCGGGGCGTGGAAAAAGAGGTACTGCTCGGGAAGCCAGAAGGTGTAGAGACTTTCGCCATGCGCCGCTTCACCCTGACCGCAAACGGACATACTCCCTATCACAGCCATGACTGGGAGCACGAGATATACGTAGTGGAGGGTGAAGGTAAGATTAGCACGGAAGACGGCGAAAAGAGCCTGTCCACCGGGGATGCAGTTTACGTGCCTTCCGGAGAGAGGCATCAGTTCGTAAGCGAAAGCGAAGGGTTCGCTTTTTTATGTCTGGTGCCAAAGAGGGGAGAGCCTACGACCTCAAGCAAGTGAATATGGATAAAGGGGAAGGTAAGAAGGTCCTTGTAGCGATAAGCGGTGGCGTCGATTCGTCGGTGGCCGCGCACCTGCTGAAGCAGCGCGGTTATGATGTCCATGCGGTCACCTTCTGGCTCTGGGATTACCCGAACTCTCCGGAGTATCGGGGTAAAGAAAATGCATGCTGTTCGATCGACACTGCGGAGATGGTTGCCGATCAGCTAAATCTGCCACATCACAAATTTGATTTAAGCGATGAGTTTGAAGAGGAGGTCGTCAGGCCAACTGTAGAGGCCTATACCCAGGGTATAACCCCCAACCCCTGTGCCAGGTGCAACCGGCTTGTCAGGTTCGACTTACTGCTTCGTAAAGCCAGGGAGATGGGGTTTCAGTATATAGCTACCGGTCACTACGTCCGGACCAGGGAAAAGGATGGAACAAAATACCTGTTAAGGGGGGTCGATCGAGAAAAAGACCAATCTTACTTTCTTTACGGACTCGGACAGCCGGAGTTGAAGCGTGCGGTTTTCCCGGTCGGGGATTATCAGAAAGACGATATCTACGAAATAGCAGAGAAGGAGGATCTGGTGACGGCAGACGTCGAGGAAAGCCAGGACCTCTGCTTTGTACCCGAGGGGGATTATCGGGAATTTATCGATCGTGAAGCCCCGGATGAAATAGAGAAAGGACAGATAGTTGATACCGACGGGGAAAAGCTCGGGACTCATAACGGACTCTCTTTTTACACCATCGGCCAGAGGAAAGGTCTGGGGCTGGAGTCCAACCGGGCCTATTACGTGGTAGAGCTGGACAGGAAAAACAACCGGCTGGTAGTTGGGTCGGAGGAGGACCTTTATTCTTCCGGACTGGTGGCAAAAGAGCCCAGCTGGATCACCGGTTCTCCTCCGGAGCAAACTGAACTCTCCGCGAAGATAAGGTACGGAGCGCCGCCGGTTAAAGGTCACGTTGAGCTTGAAGGTGAAAAGTTAATAGTAGATTTTCAGGAACCTCAAAAGTCCATCACTCCGGGACAAATAGTGGCTGTTTACGACGGAGAAACCCTGCTGGGAGGCGGTGTCATAGAAGAAATCAAGTCCTGATCTAGCCCCTTGAGCGTTTCGTTTCACCCGCCCGCTGTTGAGTTTTGAACTCAGCTGGCTTATCAATATAGTGAAACCAAGTTCCAACCGGGAGTTATAATTTGAATATGAAAAACGATGAAGAGTCGGCTGAGGGAATAAGTAGAGGGGGAGAAAAGGGAGTTGGGTCAGGAGGAGCTTCAGGAAATCCTCTTGGTCTCTATATTTCGGAAATAGGTAAATACGATCTACTGGATAAAGCAGAAGAAAACTACCTGAGCAGGAGGGTCAACCAGGGTAGCACCGCAGCAAGAAAAAAACTGATTCTATCCAACCTCAGGTTGGTCGTGAAGCTGGCCCAGCAGTACTCCGGTCAGGGTGTTGACCTGCTTGATCTAATCCAGGAAGGGAATATCGGTCTGATGGAAGCGGTAGAGAAGTTCGATGAGTCGAAAGGTTACAAGTTTAGCACCTACGCGACCTGGTGGATAAAGCAGAAGATACGTCTGGCTCTAGTAGACCAGGGCAAGACTGTCAGAATACCTCCCCATACTTACGATATAATAAGGAAGATCAAGAACCTTCAGCAGGAGGAGAAGGAGGAGGGTGAAGGCCACCTTGCTCGGGAAGAGATAGCTGATAGGCTCGATATTTCCGTCGAAACCGTGAAAAGGGCCGAACGGGCCGAGAAAGGCACCGTATCACTGGACAAACCGATTGAAGAGGGTAAGTCTGAGGTACTTGGCGATTTTATCGAATCCGAGGACTACTCCACCCCGGAAGAGGAAGCTTTGAAGCTATTGTTGCAGGAGGATCTGGAGTCCGGCCTCCAGAAGCTTTCGGACAGGAAGAAAAGGATAGTAGAGCTGAGGTTCGGGCTCACTGACGAGGCACCAGAAACTCTAGCTGAAATAGGTGAAAGGTTCGATCTCTCCCGGGAACGGGTCCGGCAGCTGGAGACTGAAGCCCTGGAAGAACTGGCACAGCCCCGGTTTCTCAATCATCTAAAGCGGTACTTCGCAAAGATTTAATTCTTCAAACGTGCTTCAACAGTACTAGACCTTTAGCTTCTTTCCTCAATTACAAAAATATTCAATAAATGATAAGTAGTGATGAGAATGGAAAAATTACAGGGTTTTTACGAGTTACTGGGAAAAGTCGAAGCAGTTCACCTGGATATGGACGGGTCCTTAATCCAGAGCGAAGAAGCCTGGTTCCGCAGCGAGGTAGATTTGCTCCGGAATTACGGGGTTGATAAGACGGTCCCCAAAATAAGGGAGATTACGCGCGATGAACTCGTCGGGCGAGGACAGAAGTTTGCCGCCAGGTTCTACAAGGAGAATTTCGGGCTTTCCGAATCCGTCGAGGCAATCAGGGAGAAGAGAATCGCCCTGGTCAAGGAGTATTACGGGAAAGTGCCAATGACCGAAGGTGCTGAAAAATTCCTCCAGCTGGTTGGGGAAAGCGATCGGAAAGTGACGCTGGCAACAAGCGCTCCGCTGGAGCTTGCCGAGGTTTTCCTGGAACGGCAAAACCACCCGGAATATTTTGATCACGTGGTTACGGACGATCATGTTTCCAGAAGCAAGCCTAGTCCGGAAATATTCATCGAGGCTGGAAAAGGGGTGGCGGTCGAGCCGGAAAAGAGCCTGGTAGTAGAAGATTCAAAGCACGGAGTGCTTGCCGCTAAAGGAGCCGGTGCGAACTGTCTCTGGGTTCCGAGTGGGGAGTTCTCGGAAAACCGGGAGGAGTTGAGCGAAAAAGCCGATTTTATCGCTCCCAGCCTGGCCTCCCTGAACTTTTCTGCCGTTCGGGAATCGCTCAAGTAATCCAAATTACCTCGTTCATGACGTGCGTATCAAGTCACCTGCCGGTAGGGTTTATTATAGGCTGATTTAGTGCACTCAGGGCATGGTAAAAGGGCGAATCTTTTGAAAATAAAGGTGAAGAGCTGGGTAAGTTCTCGAAAAAGCGGAGGGTCCGGAAATGAGTGAAGGGATAAATCTGGATGATCTCCCAGTATGGAAGGTCGTCGAACTGCACAAAAAGGGGTTTAAGAGAGAGGAAATACGAAAAAGGTTTAATGACCTCTCGGAAAGAGAGGTAAAAGCAGCAATATCTCATTATTACTGCAACAGAAGAGAAGTAGAAAACCGGATTAAGAGAGAAAAGAGTTAGTTAAATTCCCTCTTTTAAGGACATAGAGATGGATTTTTCGAAATATCGGGTGATAGAGTGTACTGGAAAAAGTCGGGAGAAGTAAATACTGAACGAACTCTGGAAGTGGCGAGCGAGAGGCTGAAAGAGTCTGGCCTAAAAGACGTCGTTATTGCCTCGAACAGTGGCGAAACCGTTGAACGATTCGTGAAGATGGCGGATGATATTACCCTGAATAATACAATCTGTGTAACTCATCACGTTGGATTCCGGGATCCGGGAGTAGATGAAATGGAGGACGAAAAAAGGGAAGAATTAAAGGATAAAGGGGTTGAGGTTTTGACCACCACTCACGCCCTGGCCGGCGTGGCCCGGTCCATCAAAAACGAGTACGGAGGTCTTTATCCAGCAGAGATAATGGCGGAGACGCTGAGAATGTTTGGTCAAGGTGTAAAAGTATGTGTGGAAGTGTCTATTATGGCTCTGGATGCTGGCCTGGTACCGTATGACAGAGAGATAATTGCAATAGGAGGAACGGGGCGAGGTGCTGATACTGCCTGTATAGTTCGACCCGATCACTCCAATAGAGTTTTTTCTACTGAGGTACTGGAGGTACTCTGCCGGCCGAGGGGCTCCTGATTTTTGAAATCTTATAAACTGGTAGAATTATTTAGCGGAAAAGGACCTTAACAAACAAACTTTCTTTCTAATATTAATTTTTAACTAAAATTAATTACAAATACCCCTTGAAAAAATGAAAATTGCCCTTATAATATTTAGCAGAATTGGAAAGGGACTGCTAAAGTTTGGGTAATAGTAACCAGGGAACAAATATGACAATACTGGAAACAACCCAATATAGCAGTATTTACGTTTTGAATGCCAAGTTATTGATTACAATGCCCAATTATGGGGAAGCGAAGGGAGGTGACCCCTCATGGTAAATACCAAATCGAGAGGAAACACTGATGGCAATCCGGTACGCAGATACTTCGACGAAGTAGAAGCGGGACCGCTGCTCTCTCGGGAAGAGGAAAAAGAACTTGCAAAACGCATTGAACAGGGAGACGAGGAAGCCAGGGAAAAACTTGCCTCGGCCAACCTCAGGCTGGTCATAAGTATAGCAAAGAAATACAGAGGTTATGGACTGGACTTTCTGGATATAATTCAGGAAGGAAATATTGGCTTGATGAAGGCAATTGACAAGTTCGACTGGAGAAAGGGTTACAAGTTCAGTACATACGCCACGTGGTGGATCAGGCAATCAATTCTGAAGGCCCTTAACAACGAATCTCGTACCGTGAGAGTTCCTTCTCACGTTACGTCCTTAAACAGGAAAATCGACAGTTTTATCAACGACTACAAAGAAGAGCACGGGGAAAAGCCAGGTACCGATAAGATCGCGGAAGAACTGGATGTAGATAAATCGAAAGTCAGGAAGGCGCGGAGAGCAAAGAAGGAATCCGTATCACTGGATAAACCGCTTCGAGAAGACGAAGGTGAAAGCGAGGCACTGGGAGACGTACTGGCCGACGAGAATACGCCTCAGCCGGAGAAAGAAGCGTTCGGTGATATGCTGGAAGATCGCCTGAAGGGCTTGTTGAACAAGGCGTTGTCCGACAGGGAAAAACAGATCCTCAAGCTTAGATACGGTCTGGAGGATTATCAGCCGTTGACTCTGGAGGAAGTCGGAGACGTGTTCGATATCAGTAGAGAACGCGTCAGGCAGCTTCAGGACAGAGCGATTGATAAGCTTAAGGATCCGAAGTTCAAGGACCAGCTGGAAGTTTA
>CAZWZR010000032.1:0-10418 GCA_964638365.1 uncultured Thermotogae bacterium
TTGTCGAACGGTTTCCAAAGCTATAAGTTAATTTTACACAGTTATTTCTACACTAACCTATCTGGAGATTTGGTGAAATAAAAAATTAACAGAACGCGATAAAGTAGGATCCGCCCAGGTCATATACATGATTAATGGTATGGCGAAAAAACTGCGAAGGAAGGAGGCTAAACCAACGCAGCAAAACACCATACCGTCTGGTATGCCCAGGCGGACCCGTGGTGGGTATATTCCTTTTAAATGCTTCTTATTTCATAATGATTATAATAGGTATCTTAAAACAAATCCAGACCAATTTCGTCTCATTTATTTTTCCCTGAACACGGGATCAAACCCACTTAAAAAGGCACTTCTTGTTAGTTGATTTATAAACAAGGGGATATTAATTTTTAGTAAATGAACAAAACTAAACTGCTTTCGGGCAAACATATCTGTTTAGGTGTCGGCGGGGTCAGTACGGCACACGAAAGCCCTCGCCTGGCTAGACGGTTGAGGGCAGTCGGAGCCGAGGTGGAAGTAGTCCTCAGCGAGGAGGGAAGGAAATTCATTACCCCTCGAACCTTCGAGGAGATAACGGGTCGTAAGGTCCTCGAAGAATCGAAACTCAGCGGGCAGGAATCACGCCTCGAGGAGACTCTGGCCGGGGTGGACATGGTAATGATCGCGCCTGCCTCCTTTAGTTTTATCGATCGGCTGGCCTCCAATCTTGAAGGCAGAATACTCAATTCCCTGGTATCACTGTCCGACCAGCCCGTGCTGATAGCCCCTTCAATGGAGAGCAAGCTATATTCGAGTCATAACGTTCGGGGGGATCTACGGAGCCTCCGGGACCGCGGTTTTTACCTGGTTGAGCCGTCCTGGGAAGTTCCCGAGAAGCAAGGATTAGGGCTGCCCCTGTTCTCCGATTCGGAAGAAATAATCTCCAGAACCGGAGAGATATTTCAGGAGGACTCCCTATTGGAAGGCAAGAAGGTCCTTATCACGGCTGGTCCGACGCGGGAACCGTTTAGATCCAGGGAGTCACCCGGGGTTAGCTCACGGGATTCTCTAGGTTTCGAGTTGAGCCAGCAGGCAAGAAAATTGGGCGCGGAAGTCCTGCTGGTTAGCGGACCGACCGACCAGATAGCACCTCCGGGAGTCGGCGTGGTGTGGACGAGGACCACGGAGGAACTGGATGAAATACTGGCAAAAGAAATTCAAAATTATGATTTGATGCTTATGACCGCTTCCGCTTCGGACTGGGAGACCGGGGAGATGGATAACCTGTTCGAAGAAGAGAAGACAAAGAGACTCGACCTCGATATCGATGGGACACCTAACGTACTGAGGAAACTGGGCAAACTCAAGGAAAACGAGCAGTATCTAGTTTCTCTTGAGCCCCTTCCGAAGAGCACTCGGATCGACCCTGAAGAAAAAATCGAAGAAAACAATCTGGATGCCTGCTTTCGCAAAACCGAAGAAGAAAATACGGGAACGGGTGATTCTTCAATTTATTCCGGATACCTTCTCTTTCAGTCAGGAAATAAAGAGGAGTTCGAAGTTCAAAACGTATCACGCCTTGCGAGGAGCCTACTCAAGGAAATCAGTAAGCGGACCTTTCAGAGCGGAAGTTAACGGACATCAACTCTTAGATTACCTGCAAAAACCACCGTAAGATGAATTTTCAGTAAGGAAAACGGTTTCTCACGGGCAAACGGGCTAACATAATCCGGGCAACTTAACCGCCTTAAAACCGACTTCTCCAGTTTCCGAAGAGGAGGCCAAGCAGGGAACCTCTATTTTCTTTTAATATCTCCCCAGTAAACTCGTCCGACTCCTCCTTCGACAGGCGCCTGGTATCCTCGGGAAAACCCTTCTCCAGTTCCCCGATCTTTTCCTTGTTTTTTACCCGGATCGTATAAACGTCCGCCCCGTGCTCTTCCCCTTCAACCATTTCGTTCCAGACGAGGAAAGTATACTTGTTGCCGATCGCCATACCGACCACGGTATCGGAACTCCGGACCAGGGACCGGATATCATCCTTCAGGCCGTAATTTGCAGGATTAATGATTTTCTCCGGTTCAAGGCCATCATCTATAATTTTCGTACATGATTTCTCCGTCCGGGTTCGGAAGGTCAAAGTCGGATGGCTGAAGAACACCTTCATACTATTCGGATCCCCCTTCCCCGTTATCAACCCCCATGAAGTCCACGTGATCACCCTCGTTCTCCCCCTCTTCCCGGTCCTCGAGTTCCTGTACTCTCTCCGTGGCAAAGTCCGACATAAACTGCTCGAAGCCCCTGTATATAGCTATAACCCCGAAGACGGTAAATAGAGCGGCGGGAATCGCTAACAACCGGAGGGGCTGGTAGGAGTAGTCAATCCTATACTCGTAGTTCAGATCAAGGCCACCGGAAGCCAGACGAAAATAACTTTCGCCTTCTTCGATACCCAGGTCCTCACCTCTCTCCAGCTGTGTCTTACGGACGACTTCCAGGTTATTGTTAAGAAAAATGATCTCAACCGGTTCTTCCAGGGGGACTTCTCTCGGGAGGATGCTTAAATTGCCTTCATCCTCCGGCCTGCGTTTCTCGATCCCGATAGTCTCTCCGGATTCAACGTCACCTTCCCGGGAAAAAGTGGCAGATCTTCGGTACACAGCGGAAAAGGCCAACACCACTGCCAGCAGGAGCGAAGCCACCCCAAACAAGGTTTTCCGGTTTCCGGTAAGGACTTCCAGTACTCCCGGAGCCGAATCACGATCCATAGCTTGCTTCCTCTCCCGCTAGAAAAATAAGGGGCAAATCAAACTGTCAGATAAGTTTAAGGAACTTCTCCAGCAAAGTGACAGGCAACTTCTCTGCCTCCCACTTGCCTCAGTTCGGGCTCTTCCTTTTCGCATATATCCTGGGAGTAAGGACACCGGGGGTGAAATCGGCAACCGGATGGAATGTTGGTGGCATCCGGGACCTCACCTTTAATAGGTATCTCTTTTATTTCCTCCACCATCTCGGGTTTTGGCTCCGGGACTGCCTTCAGAAGGGCCTGGGAATACGGGTGGAGCGGGTCGTCAAGTACCGTCGCCACGTCACCTTTCTCGACAAACTTACCCAGGTACATTACGGAAATGAAATCGGAAAAGAATCGGGAAGTTGATATGTCGTGCGTGATGTAGAGGTAAGTCAGGTTCTCCTCGCTCATCAAATCCTTCATCAGGTTGAGCAACTCGGCCCGGACCGAGACGTCCAGCATCGAGGTCGGTTCGTCGGCGACTATGAAATCCGGATTCAGGATCAGGGCCCGGGCTATCGCGACCCTTTGCTTCTGACCCCCGGAAAGCATGTGCGGATACCTATCTATGAACTCCTCGGCCGGCGTCAGCTGAACTTCTTCGAGCGCTTCCATGATCTTCTCCTTTCTTTCTTCGTAACCCAAGCCGATACCGTGAATGTCCATAGGTTCCTCCAGGGTATTAAAAGCGGTAAATCTGGGATCCATGGAGGAAAACGGATCCTGAAAGATCATCTGGGTCGTCCTTCGGTAGGCCTTCATCTCGCCCGACCCGCTGAGTTCCGTGACGTCATTCCCCTCCATTATCAGTTTGCCGTCGGTGACGTCGAGCAGCCTCATAACGACCTTTCCGAGAGTAGTCTTGCCGCAGCCGGACTCACCCACTACGGCCATGGCGTTCTTACGGGGAATTTCGAAATCGACCCCGTCCACGGCCCTGACGTGCTTCGTCTGGCTACCCAGCAACCTTCCGATAAAGGACTGGCTCATGGTATAGTACTTTTTGAGGTCTTCGGCTTTCAGAACGGCGTTCATGGTCTCAACTCCTTCACGTTACCTCACCCGCGAAATGACAGGCGACCTTTCTTCCCTCTACTTCTCTGGGTTCCGGAACCTCTTCCTGACATACCTCTTCGGCGTAAGGACATCGTGGGTGGAACCTGCAACCCGAAGGAGGAGCGACCAGGTTGGGCGGAGCACCAGGTATCCTCTCCAGCCTCTCTACATCCTTGTGCAACCGCGGTATCGAAGCAAGAAGCTTTTCGGTATAAGGATGTTTCGGGTTGTTATATATCTTGTCCGCGTCCCCGAGTTCGGCGAACTTACCGGCATACATTATAGAGAGTTTATTCGAAACCTCCGAGAGGATGCTGAGATCGTGAGTAATGAAGATCATGGATATACCCAGCTCCTTCTTGAGGCGCTTGAGCAGGTTCATTATCTGAGCCTCGACCACTACATCCAGGGAAGTCGTCGGCTCGTCCGCTATTAATACGTCCGGCTCCAGTAGCAATGACGTAGCAATAATAACCCGTTGCTTCTGTCCGCCGCTCAACTCGTGGGGATACCTGGTAAATATCTCAGTATCAAGACCGACTTCCCCTAAATACTCCTCACACTTCTCCCTGGCCTCGTTCCCGGTGATCCCCTTGTGGTAGTGCAGCGGTTCCTTCATCTGGTGCCCGACGGTATAAACGGGGGTCAAAATATCCATTGCTCCCTGAAAGACCATCGAAATCCGCTTCCACCTTACCTTCTCTCTCGTCTCCGTCTCGGAGAGCTCGACGGTATTGATACCATCGATATTGACCTCTCCGCCGACCACTCTCCCGGGAGGTTGAACCTGGTTAATCAGGGAGAAAGCCATCGTGCTCTTTCCACAACCACTCTCACCGGCTACCCCCATCGATTCACCTCTGGCAAGCTGGAAACTGGCGTCGTCCAGAGCCTGGACCTCGCCTTTTCTGGTAAAGTAGTGGGTGGTCAAATTCCGTACGTCTAGAACAGGGCTGGACATCATCTTCCCCCTTGAACGATCCTATTCCTGTTTCATCTTCGGATTGACTATCCTCTCAACTGCCATACCGGCAGATATAAAGCCAAACCCCAGCAGCGTGATCCCAAGCCCGGGCAGCAGGACCCACCACCACATTCCTCGAATGGTCGCACCTGCGCTGTTTGCCTCGCTGAGCATAGTACCCCAGGTCACTACCGTAGGATCACCGAGTCCCAAAACGTGCAACCCGGCGGCAGCTATTATCGCCATGGGGACCATCAACGCCGCCTCCGCGAAGGCGTAAGGAAGCATCTGAGGGATCATGTGGCCGCGAATAATCCTCGCTCCGCTCGCACCCAGGGCTTCGCCGGCCTCCACGTAGGTATTCTCCCTGATCTGCAACCCCCGGGCTCTTATGGTCTTGGCAATACCCCTCCAGTACAGTAATGTCATGATAAATATGACAAACCAGATGCTCCGCCCCCATAACGTCGCTACCACCACGAGAATTGGCAGGGTCGGTATCCCCATCACTATTTCGTTCAAACGCTGCATAAGCTCGTCGACCCATCCTCCGTAGTAAGCACTGGTCATTCCGAATATCAGTGCTATAATTACCGTGCCAACAGCTACTGATAAACCCAGGATAAGTCCGTACCGGGCACCCCAGATCCAGCCGCGAGCAATATCGTGACCGTTGCCGTCAGTTCCCATCAAACCGTAAACCCGGCCCATAAATATCCCTCGAGAGCTGGTTAGCTCCGTATCGGGTCCAACCAGCAACAACTCAAACCTGTATTCCCCCTTTAATGGCTCGGTTCTAGATAACATTCCGTCCTGAGTTTTGGCAAATGACGTCCGACTCACGTCGATCTCGCTCGGAGCGGGAGTCGACCCCTGTTCGTAATCCTTGGCAAACCTATGGACCTTTGTTCTCTGCTGGTTCCCCCCGAACATGCTCAGGCGCGTCTCAAACGTGTAACCTTCTTGCCCCTCACTACCCTGAATATTTTTAGCTGCAAGCTGTAATTTCTCCCCGTCAGGTCTGATTAAACTCGCTATCAGTTTCGGGGGTTCATTCTCGTACTCCCCTTCAACGTAAAAGACCACGTCCTGGGGTGGAATCTCAGTACTAAACTGGTAATCATAAACCAGCGTAGTAATTACGGATTCACTCGAAACGCTCGTTGGGTTGGTCTTTACCTTCTGTGTGGCTTTTTTTTCTCCGGGAAGGTAATTCATCCAAAAGGGTGGTGCACCGTTTGGCAAATCCTTCCATCTATCTACGTTGTCCCACTTGGTGTTAGTATCCGGTGCAAGCGAAGGAGCCAGAAGGGCGAGAATAATCATTGAAATTATTAAACCCAGTCCGATCATCCCAGTAGTCTCTCCCCTGTACTCCCTGAATACATCCAAAAAACCCCTGAAAATGCCCTTCAACCTTTTTAGTATCATTTTATCACCTAACGCATCGCCTGGGAGCTACCGACTTCTACTCGCGGGTCGAGCAGGCCGTAAAGCAGATCCGCCACCAAGTAGCCAAATATATATAATGCGGAGGTAATAAACATCACACCCATAACCACCGGTATGTCCCCCTGCATGATTGCTATCCTTGTCAACAAACCAATCCCAGGCCAGTTGAAGATAACTTCGGTAATCATCGCACCGCCGATAGACATAAGCAGCGAAAGTAGCGCCGAGGTTATAACCGGTGGCGCCGCGGTCCGAAGTGTATGGCCGTAAATAACCTTTCGTTCCGGTACTCCCTTGGCCCTGGCCGCCATTATGTAGTCATCCTGTAATACGTCGGTAACGATATTTCGTGTCACCCAGGCCCTGGCACCGAAAATGTTAAAAACAATCGTCGCCAGCGGCAGTGCCAGCCTGTAAAGAACACCGATGTAGTAATCCAGACCTGTGGTCTGAGGTAGAGGCATGGCCGTCGAGGGAAACCAGCCAAGCTGATAGGCAAAAATCAATATGGCCAGCATCCCAAGCCACCACATGGGCATGCTGGAAGAAGTCATGCCAAAGATCGACAGAAACCTGTCCAGCTTACCCCCTGCCACCTGAGCTGCCTTTAAACCAACCACAAGCCCCAGAATGACGTAAATCACCGCCGCTGTCGTAAACAGGAGGATCGTCCTTGGCAACCGGGACATAACTATATCCATTACCTGCCTGCTCCCTCCGGGGGCAGTCATCATAAAGGACTGTCCAAAGTTAAGCGTCATCCTATCCCAGGCGTCCGTGAATATCCGCTTCCAGAGCGGCTCGTTTAACCCCCTTCTCTCTCTCAGCTTCGCGATTTCGTTTTCCCGCCACTCTTTAAGCTCTTCATCGGAAAGTTGCTGTAATTCAGGGCTGTTACGAACCTGAGCAGTTACCGACTGACGGATTCTAGTCTGCATCTGCTCCTCGGACATGCTGTTAAACAGGGAAGAGAGGATGAGTATTACTATACCCAGGGTAATCAAGGCCTGAAAAGTCCTGAAAACGAGGTACTTTAACCGAGCTGGCATCTCTTTACCCCCTGGCGAAAAAGGGTTTATCGAGCAAAACCATCAAAAAGATCTCCTGATGTAGTTCATTTAACTGCCTTCTATTATAAAAAAACTTACGAACATTACCGAGCCTCTTACTTTCCTTCACCGTACGAATCAAACTACCACAGAGGGACCCCTCTTCAAACAACTGTAAAAGAAAATAAGTCAGAGAAAAGAAAAATTCAAACAAATTAGAGCCTTATATCGTATTCATTTCAATCTTTCTTCCTCGTTCCCGAAAGCTAATTTTTTGCTCAATGTTCTCGATTAAAACCCAACCTATCCGTTCCGGAATCGACCAGCAAAGAGAGAATCTTAATCCTGGAGAAAGAGAAAAGCCAGGGCAGAGGCCTTGCAGCCATCCACCCTGGCATAAAACTTTCAACTATTTTTATTCAAATTAACTACCTCGAGCAGTTATACCAGGACTATCGTGCTGGTTGCTTCTACCACGGATGCTTCCTGTCCGGGCAGGGAACCAACGACCTTTACCTCGTAGGCACCTGCGTCGAGATCAACGGTGGCGTCCGCGGGCATCGTAGCCTTGAACGTTCCAGGTTCCGAAAGTTCCGCTTGGACCGAGTGGATAAGTTCACCGTCCGAGAGCAACCTGACTTCGACGCTCCCTTCTTCTGCCGGAGAGGATTCCTCCGTCGGATAGGTCTGAGTCCTCTCAGCGCTAATGCTGACATCGAAGTTAGACCCACGCGGCGTGTTGGTGGGAACCTGGATGTTACCGATCGTTAGGCTGACGAACTCCAGGTTCTCGCTCCAGTAATCCCAGCTATACGGGTAATCCGGGTTCTCGACGACCTGGTCGAACCTATCGAAGTTCATGACCTTGTTCTCGGCATCGTAGTTAGTCAAAACGAACGGACCCTGTGACGCGTAGAAATGACCGTACTCGTCGTAGAACTCGACCACGCTGTCCACCTGAGAACTCAATTCATCCTCGCTGATCGGCGCCGGTGAGTTATTTTCTTCCTTGAGATAAGGAGGAACGTTGAAGTTCTCCTTCATGCTCTCCAGCTCGGCCTTGAAGTCCTTGCCCTGGTTTTGACTGATGAAGTGAATCCATTTTGAGCCTTCCGACTCCTCCCAGGTATAGGACGATTCAAGTACGGGTGAAGGTTCTTCCGATGCAACCAACTCACCCGCGGCGTAATTGACCTCCCACGGTTTGAATACATCTATGTTGTAGTACATACCGATATGAGAATCGGCCGGGAAGGTGTAGTCGCCGTAGACGCTGAACTTACCGTCGCCATGCCAGACGACACCTTTGACCTTTTCGTAGAAAGGTTTGGCCTGGCCGGAAAAGCCACTATTGAACTTACGATCGTTCTCTCCGCTCTTGTAGGCCCATTCCTTATCGAACGCCCACGAGGCAACTAGATCCGTATCGTCCATCATGCTGCCGTCGTGGAACTTTGAAAACTTCCACTGATAAGTGGCGCTGGTCGCTGCCATTGTACCTTCTTCGACCTCTTTCCAGGTTTTGTCCTCAGTATCGTAATAGACGGCGTCGTCCGGAACTTCCAGACCTCTTTCCAGCTCGCCGTCCACGTATTCAAAGTCCTTTTCGACTTCCGTCCAGTCCCCGCGAAGTGGCCTATTTAGCCCGGTTTGCGGATCCGTCCAGTAAGAAGGGTCCCGCATAAGTCTCAGCAACCGGGTGGAATAGGCGTCGGTCGAACCTCCGATGTAGTTCCAGTTATCCATGAACAGGTTCCCCTGGCTGGCGAATTCGGCGGTTTCCAGCACGCCGTCCATAGTCTTAATGGTTCTGGCAGTCCATATGCTTGACCAGCCAATTTTGCCGTCGGGCACGAAAGAGGTAACCTGGTTCTTGTTATAGGGGTAGTAATCAAAGGTCGTTGTCAGGAATACCCTGACGCTCTCTTCCAGACCGAGGTCGATACATTCCTGGAAGGTTTCCCAGTATTCCTCCTCGGAGGACAGTTTTCCTTGCTGTATTTTCTGACCGTACTTGTCAAGTTCTTCGTTTTTGTACTTCCAGGCGGTCTCGCCGGCAAAACCTCCCGGCATGTAGCCATAAAAGGGGGCGTACATCTGGAAGGCACTGAACCTTTCAAAGAAGGAGTTACCGGAAGCAATCCATCCTCCAGTGTAGACATTCCATTTTAGGGCCTTGGGGTCAGTGTACCAGGCGTTCTGGATGGCCTTTCTCCTGTCCCACTGCTTTCTGTCCGGCTTAATACCGACCTTCTCCAGCTGGTCGCAGTAGTACTGGCCTATCTGCTTCCTTTCGTCCTCGACCCTGATCATGACGATCGGCCTTATCTCGCTGAATTCTTCCGCGTTCGGACCTTTATAGGCCCACCAGTAACCGACTGGAGAATCCTCGGATTCCATCTTCTTCAATTCACCCTGGAGTTCGGAATCCTCCATCGCGGATTCCAGGGCATCCGTAATCATCGTCTTCGCCTTCTCAAAATCTCCGGTCGGCGTAACACCGTGTTCCTGGACTACCGGCTGGACGTATTTGTCGTAAGTAGAGACGCTCTTGGCCACGGAAGTGGGTCTGACCTCCGCGAAGCCGTTATACATTTCCTCGACTATCTTCTGCCTGTCCACCAGCCAGTTCATCGCGTAGCGGAATTTCTCGATGGAAAACGGGTTGAACTTCCTCTGTCCTCCTACTTCGGAAGTGTACTTTCCGCTAGCTGCCGGGTTGAAGTAAAGGTTGTTATACGCGCCGGCACTTCTCATCCTGCCCAGGTTTGCCCTCATACTCTCCGAAATTCCTTCAAATTTTTTACCCGACACACCTTGCATGAAAAGATCGAGAGTCCCTTCAGCAGTGTCACCAATACCGGTGGACTCGCTGGTCCTTACTTCCAGGTTGATCTCTTTAACCAGTTCCCCCTCTTCGTCCTGGGCAAATACGGTGGCAAATGAACCCAGAACTAACAACAGGGCAAGTGAAATTACTATTGCACTTTTATAATTATAGTTCATTTTATCCTCCTTAGTAGTTGAGTTTTTATTCCAGTGAAAACGCTAACTCAGAGATTTTCTTCTGACGTCAACCAGTCGTGGTTAGATTTTTTCGAACCTTTACGACATTTAAACCTGATTC
>CAZWZR010000032.1:10518-11616 GCA_964638365.1 uncultured Thermotogae bacterium
GGTTTTGGGTATAAGAGGTACGGCTAAACATGACCTTCTGACGTTAGCTGAATAATTCACGGTCTTTTAGCCCTGATTTAGTTCCTGTAAGTAGTTTGAGAAAGTCAGTATAGTTCAATCTTTATGATATATATAAAGATCAAAAATGTCAAATTCTTTGGATCAAGTTTTAACCGCAAAGTCACCGTCCAATAGCACTCTGGGCGATAAACCGAGCGGTTGAAAACAAACGTACTAACTTGGAAACTAAAAAGGCGCTATGAGAGTGCAATGTGGTGATCAGCATTAAGAGAGCCCGGGCTCTAGCTAAGATTTGAGGGGGATAATGCAGGTAATCGCTTTTTACATTCTGTACTTTCTCGGATTGCCGGTAATTTTGCTTTATTTCTACTTCAAACTAAGGCACCAGGCGGGATTCGCGGATTTTCTCGGCGGAGTAAACGGCAATCAGGGCAATGAGGGGTCGGAAAGAACGAAAAAGGCGAAGCAAAAACTCCGCAGGACACAGGTCGCCTTCGCCGTCGTCCTCGTCCTGTTTCTCCTTTCCTGGCACCTGATTACTTCGGATCTGGTTGATCTCCGGTTCAAGGGAGAAATAAAGTCCGGCCCCGCAGGGATGTACACGGAAAACCCAGTTGTGGTTTCTCTGGGCCCGACTTACGAAATTAATGAGACCGTCCAAACTATTCAAGAAAACGAAAGCCGGTGGCTGCCGAACGAGGTAAAAGAGGTAGTCGATTTGGACAAACTGGCCAAAAAGTGGGGCAGGATCGCGGTGTACAGAACCTACGACCAGAGGTACGTCATCACATTTACCTATCTCGCTCCCTGGCCTGTCGTCAGGAGTTACGGCTTTCAATACGTCAAAACTGAAGGCGGGGGAAAGAAGATAATAAAGAAAGAGCGTAAAACCGTCTTCTACCCTCTTGACCCGGGAATCGTCGACGATACTGCAAAATTGTGATCGGGCAAACCGTTGCTTTATAGCTCCTTCCAGCTTTTTTTGGATAGATAGTTCTTCAAGTTTTCCTCAGCTTTCCCCAGTCCTATTCCCACGGTATCCCTTAAAGCGGATTCCAGCGACTTATCTCCACCCAA
>CAZWZR010000033.1:0-2813 GCA_964638365.1 uncultured Thermotogae bacterium
CCGTAGTTTAATGGATTTGTTTTTTGACAATTAAACTAATACAATAAAGCGGATATTTAAAACATTGTTTACCTGATATGCAAGATTTTGAATTAGATGGAGGAAATCTCAATGAGCGAGAAAACGAAAAAACGCGAAGATAGTTTTAACTCAATTGTAGATTCAAAGAGCAAAAGCATGAAGGTCGCGGAACAGATCATGGAAGCCATCGACGAAGGGAATTATGAACCCGGAGATAAGCTGCCATCTGAAATTAAACTGGCCGAGAAAATGGGTGTCAGTAGACCTTCTATCAGGGAGGCGTTGAGTGGACTCAATGCTGTTGGTATAGTCGAAGCAAGAAAGGGGTCCGGCACCTATGTAAGCAACCCGAGCCCAAGGAATAGCTTAGCTGGAAGATTCTACATTAGGGAATGTGGTACCCACGTAAGTGGCTCAGAGTCTCAGCAAATCTCGGACGCTTCAGAAGCGTCTTCGTTAGGGAAGGTAGCCAACTGCTTAAAAATCATCCGTGCACGGGAAAGTTTAGAGCCTACTTCTCTGGAGTTGATAATTAACGAGGTAACGGATAATGATTTGCACGAACTAGAAGCAATATTAGATGAGTTGAAAAAACATTCAGATAATGCGGATGCCGAAAAATACTTGGGCGCTGATCACGATTTTCACCGACGGTTAATTGATATCAGTTCCAATGAATGGTTGTGTGAGGCAATGAAACCGCTGGTTTCGTCAATGAACCAAGAGGCCTATCGGGAATTAATATTGAACCATTATTTGACTAACAAAGACCAAATACAAAAAAGTTACAGGACTCATAAATCAATCTATGATGCGATAGCAGAAAAAGATTACTTTGCAGCCAAGAGCGGAATGCACTATCACTGGTCGCTCGTCAAGGAAGCACTTGAGGTCCGTGATTTCAACTAACAACTCAAACTGGCATTTTTTCTCGCACCTACACTTTGGCTCCCCCCAAACCCACCATTCAGAGTAGAATATAGGTTGAAAAGTTGAGTTTGTGGTTTAAATTGGGAGTTAATAGAGTTAAAAACTATATATCGACACTCTTCCCTCTTTCTTGATAGGATTTCAATATTTCTCTCAAATTATAAACGATATCCTGTCTTTCTAGCCATAAGTTATTCTTTTCCCCCGGGTCTACTTCCAAATTGTATAATTGACCCTCGGGTTCACCAGGTTCCGGTTCGGGGTTTTCCGGTTCCGTAAAGCCTCCCGAACCCCGTTTTAGTATCATCTTCCAGGGGCCTTTTCTTACCGCAAGATGCCCCTGGCCCGACTGGTGAATGGTTGCCTCACGTATCGGACTATCAACATCACTGTCGGATAAAAGAGGGCTCATATCATAACTATCTTCTCCTGCATTTTCCGGAAGAGAGCTTCCAGTAATTCCTGCTATAGTGGCCAGTAAGTCACTCAAACATACGGTTTCATCCGAAGTAATACCGGCCTCAATATGTTTTGGCCATCGGGCAATTAGAGGTTCTCTATGGCCACCATCCCATATGTCAGCTTTCTGTCCTCTCCAGTCGCCGTTGGTTTTATGACCATAGTATTCGGCAAAGTCATGGCCGTAAAAAGAAGAAGTTCGGCCCCCGTTATCACTGGTGACTACGAATAAAGTATCATCCAGAACTCCGTATTCCTGAAGAACATCCCGAACCTCCCCGACCATCCAATCAACCTGGTGTACCATATCTCCCCTAGGCCCAGCATCACTTTTGCCTTCCAGGAAATCAGGAGGCACACAGGGTCGGTGGGGAGCGGATGTCGGGAAGTATAAGAAGAATGGTTGATCAGGGTTTTCTGTCAGATGATCTGTTAAGAAATCAGTGGCTTTTTCAGTGAATCTTGGTCCAACTTCTGAGTCCTTCCAGCCTTCCATCATAGGCCCTTCTCTCTGTTGAGGATGGTAAGGATCCTTTTCAACTTCAGGAATTCCAACCGTCCGGTTGTTTTCGATAAAACAATATGGAGGCAAGTCCAGGGAAGCCCGAATCCCGAAAAAGTAATCAAATCCACGCTTACAGGGTCCACCCTCAACCGGCTTGGTAAAATCAACTTCCCCGTCATCGTCTTTTTGCCAACCCATTCCGAGGTGCCACTTACCTATAGCGGCGGTAGCATAACCCTCGTTTTTGAGAAGCGAGGCGACAGTCGTCCGGTCTTCCTCTATCAGAGGGTCTTCGTAGTCGAAGACGACACCATCCAGGTCCGTTCTCCAGCAATATCGACCGGTTAAAATACTATAACGTGATGGAGTACAAACTGCAGAAGACGCGTGTGCATCCGTAAACCTCACACCCTCTTCGGCCAGCTGGTCCATATTGGGAGTGGGGATTTTGGATTCCTCATTATAACAACCTAAATCTCCGTAACCCATGTCGTCCGCCATCAAGAAAACCACATTTGGCTGTTCGGGCGAAAAAGACTCGTCATTACGCTTTTCGTTCATATAAAACTGCTAACCTCCTTAAATTAAAAACCATTACTTTACCTGACTTGTTAAGCAAGTAGTTCAAAGTGGGATTAGTTCACAGTGGGATAAATTCCAAAACAAATCAGTAGTATTGCAAAACATCAAACCCTTATCGCAGGATCTAGTTTTTATCTATTTACACTCCTTACCCATAAACCTACTGCGGTGAAATGTTCAGGATGCATATTAAAACTTATTTTCTCTACTATTACATATCCGACCACTAACTTTTGTTCCAATAAGTTTCCCTAAATTTGGTCTTCAGGTCAACCCCAGAGCGTTTGTAAACCAATCAGCAAATATAAGTTATTCT
>CAZWZR010000033.1:2913-11565 GCA_964638365.1 uncultured Thermotogae bacterium
AAATATAAGTTATTCTCCTAAATTTAAGTCCCTCTCTACCAGGTTTTCCAGCGCCAACCGAAAGTTAGTGCTTCTGTCCATCCACTTCTTCTTTTCCCGTTCTAACTCGGCCCTGCTTTTTTCTAACTGCAGGTTACCTGATCCCCCCAGGTGATCCCTCGAGTCCAGGGCTTCTTTAATTCGATCGAGATCGACCTTTCCCCCGAGATTCTCGGAACTTAGCTCCTCCTTGACCTCCCTGTAGGCTTCCCGGAAGGGTACACCCTCCTCGACACGGGAAAATACCTCGTCCGTGGCAAACACTTCTTCCGTAAAGGCGGAAACCAGGTTTTTCTCGTTCACCTCAAGCCCCGATATAAGCGGGGTGAGAACTTCGAGCGAACCAAAAACGGTATCCAACCCGTCCATTAGCGATGTCTTGGTCTCCTGGAGGTCTCTGCTGTAGCCGGAACGGAGGCCATGTAAAAGCGTGAAAAGTTCCGACAGGTGACCGGAAAAGCCGGAGGCCTTCCCCCTGACCAGTTCCAGGACGTCCGGGTTCGCCTTCTGGGGCATGATCGAAGAGCCGGTGGTAAATGCTTCGGGAATCCGAAAGTACCCGAATTGGTCGTCGCTAAAGCTAATAAGGTCTTCTGCTAACCGGGAAAGGTCAAGGGTGATACCTCCAAGCCCGGAGAGAAGCTGAAATTCGAACTTACCCCGGCTATTCATTACGTAGATCGCATTGTTCTGCACTTTGCCGAACCCCAGCAGCTCGGCCGTCCGCTCTCTATCCAGACTGACGGGAACCCCGTATCCGGCGCCAACTCCCAGAGGGGACTGATCGAGAAGCTGGAAAGCGGAATCCAGCGGAACCAGGTCGTCAAGCAGGGCTTCGGCAAAGGAACCGGCCCATAAGCCCACAGAAGAAGGCATTGCCTTTCTGTTGTGTGTATATCCGACCATCGGAGTATCGGCTTCGCTTTCAGCGAACTCAAGCAAGGAATCTATCAGCTCGAACAGCTCTTCAACTACCTCGAACAAGGCATCCTTTGCGTAAAGCCGCAGATCCACCATCACCTGATCGTTGCGGGACCTGGCGGTATGAAGTTTACCCCCAAGTTCACCCAGGTTTTCGGTCAGCTCGTTTTCCACCCTGGTATGGATGTCCTCGTCGTCCGAAGTGAGCTCTATTTCTTCCTCCAGAAGATCCCTCAGTCCTTCCCTTAACTCTTCCGCTTCCGAAGAGGTTAGCAGGCCGATTTCTTCCAATCCAGTTACGTGGGCAATCGAACCGTAGATGTCGTAGTCGGCAAGAAGTTGGTCGTAGCCCACGTCAGCGCCCGCCGTAAACTTCTCCACCAATTCTTCGAGTTCGGCTTCGTTCTTGCTACCTTCAAGTTCCCAGATCTTCATTTGTCCTCTTTCTTCGAACTTTCCTGGTTGAAGCCGACCCTTGTCGGCAGACTCCAGATATCGATGAAACCTTCCGAGGAGGACTGATCGAAGGTGCTACCCTCGTCGTAGGTCGCCAGCGAGTAGCTATAAAGTCCGTTCTCCGAACTCCGACCGGTTACCGTGGCTTTTCCCTTGTAGAGTTTTAGCTCTATGGTTCCTTCGACCTTTTCGTTTACCTTGTCAATGTAGGCATTAAGATCGGCCATCAGCGGATCAAAGGCCAGTCCCTGATAGACCATCTCCGCCCACTTCTTGTCCACGGACGGCTTGAAACCGTTCTCGTGTCTGGTCGAACAGAACTTTTCGAGCTCCTCGTGGGCCTTTAGTATTACCGATGCTGCCGGTGTCTCGTAAATTTCCCGCGACTTGAGGCCGACGATTCTGTCTTCCACCATATCAATCAAACCGACGCCGTGTTTTCCAGCCAGTTCCGTGAGTTCTTTTATCAGAGGAACCAGATCGGTCTCTTTCCCGTTCAGCTTTACCGGAACTCCACTCTCGAAGGTCAGCTCGACGTATTCCGGTTCTTCCGGAGCTTCCTCCACCGGATTGACCAGCTCGTGGACGTCATTCGGGGGCTCCACCGCCGGGTTCTCCAGCTCTCCGCATTCGACACTTCTCCCCCAGAGGTTTTCGTCGATCGAATAGGGCGAGCCCTCGTCCACCGGTATGGGAATACCCTTTTTCTCCGCGTAGTCAAACTCCTCGTCGCGCCCCATATCCCACTTGCGAATCGGGGCCAGAACCTCGACCGACTCGTCCAGGGCCGTTATGGAGGCCTCGAACCTTACCTGGTCGTTGCCCTTACCCGTACTACCGTGCGCGATAGCAGATATGTCCTCGGAATTAGCGTACTCGACGGCTATTTCGCTCATCAGCGGTCTGGCCAGTGCGGTGCTTAAAGGATAACTATCCTGGTAGAGTCCATTCGCCTTTATGCTTTGCGCGATGTATTCTTCCGCAAACTGCTCTTTTGCGTCAATGACGAAAGCGTTCTCTGCCCCCAGGTCGAGGGCCTTCTCCTTTACTTTATCCAAATGTGCTTCCCGTTGCCCGACATCGACCGTAAACGTGGAAACTTTTGCTTCGTATTTATCCTGGATCCAGGTCAGCATAACCGAGGTATCCAGACCGCCGGAGTACATTAACAGTACGTGATCGATTTGATCCTTGGTTTCGGGGTCGACTTCCAAACTCGATTCTTCTGCTTTTGTAGACTTCACCTGAGTCGCTTTGCTCAATGACATCACCTCAGAAGGTTCTGGTTTTTAGATGGGTTACACGAAAATTACCGGGAGACAGCTCAGTCAGTACCGGACGATATATCGCCGGAAACCCGAGAATTAGTAGAGTTCCCGGAGAAAAAATCTATTTATATGGAATAAAAAAGGATTAGAGAGAGGTTAGCCCTCTCCTCAACGGAGAGATAGCGGAGATGAGGAAGCCATTCAGAAGGCGAAAGCTAAGTTTTGAGTGCTCAAACGTATTCATCATGATTTGGCCACCTCTTAAGGAGGAATTTACGGTATAGTATATTCGATTTCAAGGGCGGTTTTTTTATATTTTCTTTTTTAACCGTATAATCAAATAGTTTAAAGGTATTGCGGGGAAAAGCTGAAATATGAATAAATATTATCTCCAGAAATGCAAATTCGTGGGTTGAATTTCCCTATCGCGTTCGTTAAACTCGATTCTAATATAGGCGGGAGCGAATATGACACTAGACTTGATTACGAAGGAGAGCTTTTCGAAAAATAGTTCAAGAAGCGGTGCCAAATCCGGTATTGCTCTCCTGTTATCCCCGCTGCACTCCAGGCCGAAGGGGATTTAATCCCCTTTCATTCCTAAACTACATCTTTCTATCTTCTTTTCGTTATTTGTTTTCGATATCCCCAAATAGAGTACATTTACATTATAGATATTTTCACTATTACATAAACTCAGGAGGTGTTTACAATGGTCAGCTGTCCCGAATGCGCTACGGAGATCGATCTTCCCGACGACACGATCAAGAACGAGATTCTGGATTGTCCTACATGTGGCCTTGAACTAGAAGTGGTGAGCCTGGACCCGGCCGAAGTCGACCTGGCTCCCGAAGAAGAAGAAGACTGGGGGGAGTAAGTTGAAGATAAACCTGGGGGTTTTGGCTTCGAGGATTAGGCTGGAAGAAAAGTTGCTGGTCAAAGAAGCCAGAAAAAGGAACGAGGTTAACCTGACGATCATTGACCCGAGAGAATTTACCTGGGGTGAAACCGATTTGAGCGACCTGGACGTGCTGCTGGACAGGGAGATATCCCAATCCAGAGCGTACCACATAATGGAACTGCTGTCCGGAACCGGCGTTACCCTGGTCAACGACTTCCAGACGGTTCAGTTATGCGGCGATAAAGCATTTACGTCAGTAAAGCTCAAGAAGTGCGGTGTTCCGACCCCTGACTTCAGGGTCGCCTTTGACAGGGAAAGTGCCCTCAGGGCAATAGAGGAAATCGGCTATCCCGCGGTGTTAAAACCGGTAGATGGCTCCTGGGGTAGAATGGTGTCCAAGATCGACAACAGAGAAGCCGCGGAAGCAACGCTGGAACACAAATCCCAGCTTAACTCACACTACCATTCGATTTACTACGTTCAGGACTTCGTAGAAACCGGTAAAAAGGACATCCGGGCCTTCGTCCTCGGAGACGAGGTCGCAGGTGCGGCCTACCGGGAGTCGGATCACTGGATCACAAACGCGGCACGCGGAGGAGAATCCCGACCCTACCCGGTGACGGAGGAACTGGAGAATATAGTTAAGGCCACCAGCGAAGTATTTGGTGGAGGAGCTCTGGCAGTCGACCTACTGGAAAGCGAACGTGGATTACTGATTAACGAAGTGAACTGCTCTATGGAGTTCAAGGAATCAATGAAGGTAATAGACCGCGACATACCCGCGGAACTGCTCGACTACGCTCTCGAGCAGGCTCAGGTTTCCGAGGAGGTTAAGCAAGACAAATGTCTAGTTTGAATATAGGCCTTCTCTTCTCTCGAATCAGAGTCGAAGAGAAGAAGTTAATTAAAGAGGCGGAAGCCCGGGGGCACGAGGTCAGTCGTGTGGACAGCCGGGAACTGATTTTCGACTTCGACGAGGACTACGAACTTGACGTCCTGCTGGAGCGGGACGTATCTCACTCTCGTGCCCTTTACATACTCAATCTGTTCGAAAACGGCGATGTTCCGACCGTCAATTCTTACGAAACGGCAAGGATCTGTGGTGACAAAATCGCCACCACCAAGGCCCTTCGCGATGCCGGTGTCCCGACTCCTGACGTGAAGGTAGCATTTACCAAGGAAAGTGCCCTGGAAGGAATAGAAGAAATGGGCTACCCGGCCGTTTTAAAACCGGTGACGGGTTCCTGGGGCAGGCTTCTGGCCAAGGTCAACGACCGGGACTCGGCCGAAGCCATTTTGGAGCACAAAAGCCAGCTCGGTTCCTACTACCACAAGATATTCTACATCCAGGAGTACGTCGACAAACCTAACCGAGATATCAGGGCTTTCGTCGTCGACGGCGAGACGATCGGTGCAATTTACCGGGAGTCCGACCACTGGATCACGAATACTGCCCAGGGCGGCGAGGCGACCAACTGTCCGGTAACCGACGAAATAGATCGGATATGTCAGGATGCCGCGGAAGCAGTCGGAGGAGGAATTCTGGCCGTTGATCTGCTGGAAGGAGAAGACGGCCTCACCGTGGCCGAAGTGAATTACACCGTGGAATTCAAGAACAGCATCGAACCGACCGGCGTCGATATTCCCGGTAAGATAATCGATTACGTCGAGAAGGTCGGGGAGGGCGAAGGACGATGACGGAAAAAAGACGAGCGGCCATCGTCGGAGGTTCCGGCTATACCGGAGGAGAACTGGTCCGGATACTCGTTAACCACCCAAAAATCGAGCTCGTCGGGGTAACGTCGAGGAAAAACGAAGGCAGGTCGGTGAGCAAGATCCATCCAAATCTGCGCGATAAAACTGACCTGGGCTTTATCCATCCCGAGGATCTGAGCTCGGAGTTTTCCGGACTCGATCTGCTTTTTACGGCACTACCTCACGGAAAGTCCATGGAGCTAATGGAGGACTATCTGCCGCTGTCCGATAAAATCGTGGACCTCTCGGGGGACTTTCGACTTAACGATCCGGACGAGTACGAGACCTGGTACGGGAAAGAACACAGTGCTCCCGAATTAAACGAGAGGTTTACCTACGGCCTGCCCGAGCTGCATCGCGGCGATCTCTGTGAATCGAATTACGTAGCTTCCCCGGGGTGTACCGCGACGGCAGCCATAGTGCCGCTCTACCCGGTAGTCTCCGAGCTAGGAGAGGGGATAGTTCGGATCGCAGTGGATTCCAAGGTAGGGTCCTCGGCCGGCGGAGCAAAAGTAAATCCCGGAAGCCATCACCCGGAACGGCGCGGCGTCGTCCGGAGTTACAAGCCGACCGGACACAGGCATACGGCCGAAATGGAGCAGGAGCTTGGAGCGACCGTGTCCTTTTCCCCCCACGGAGTGGAGATGGTCCGAGGGATATTGAGCACTATCCACGTTCTGTACGAGGACGCTCCGGGAACCGGGGACGTCTGGAAGGCCCTGAGAAAGCACTACGGCGACGAAGTGTTCGCCAGATTCGTCAACGAGAGAAAGGGTATTTACCGTTACCCGGAACCCAAGTTATTGAACGGGACGAACACCGTGGAAATTGGATTCGAGCTGAGCCAGCGGGACGACCGTCTGGTGATGATGTCGGCGATCGACAACCTGGTTAAAGGAGCAGCCGGCCAAGCGGTCCAGTCGGCCAACCTGTCCTGCGGATTCCCTGAGGACGCCGGGCTGGAGAGAACCGGACTGCACCCGATTTAGGAGGGGAGAAAGGAATGTTTGTGGTAAAAATTGGCGGAAGCGATGCAATCGACTACGAGGCTTTTTTGGAGGACCTGGCGGGCCACGAGAACTGGATCCTGCTCCACGGCGGTTCCCACGAGTTGGACAGGATTTCCGAGGAACTTGGCCATCCACCACGGTTCGTCGAGTCCGTCTCCGGTTACACCAGCAGGTACACGGACGAGGAGACCGTAGACCTGATCAACATGGTTTACCCGGGTAAGATGAACAAGTTTATCGTCGAAAAGTTACAGCAGATTGGAGTGAATGCCTTCGGCTTCTCCGGCCTGGACGGCAGGGTTCTGGAGTGTAAGAGAAAGTCCAGCCTGAAAATTAAGAAGGACGGCAAGAAGGTCGTCCTCCGGGGCGAGCACAGCGGGATAATCAAACGGGTAAATAAAGAGCCGATCGAGGCTCTTCTCTCGGCCGGTTATAGTCCGGTGCTTACGATTCCCGCAGTTACCTTCGACGGAACGGCAGTCAACGTGGACGGAGACAGGGCCGCGGCGGAAGTCGCTCGGGCTTTTTCGGCCGATAAACTTCTGCTGCTTTCCGACGTTCCCGGCCTTTTGAAGGACATCGAGGATGAAGAAACTTTGATCGAAAAGATAGACTACGAGGAAATCGAGCGTTATTCCGAGGAGTACGCCGAAGGGAGAATGAAGAAGAAATTGCTGGGCGCGGGCGAGGCAATCGAATCCGGAGTCGGTTCGGTGGTTCTCGGCGACGGTACGACGGATAAACCCGTAACGGACGCTTTGTCCGGAGCCGGAACGGAAATTTCTTAAATAATCACGGTGAAAAAGATGAGTACTTACGAGAAAGAAGACAGGTTTTCCACCGGCGTGTACTCCCGCCAGAACCTGCAGCTGGTAGAGGGCTCGGGAGCCACGGTTCAGGACGAAGACGGTAACCAATACCTCGATCTGACGACCGGCATAGGCGTGGCGGCGGTCGGACACTCGAATTACAAGGTGGCGGAGGCAATCAAGGACCAGGCGGAAACCTTGCTGACGTGTTCCCCGGCCTACTTCTACAATGAGGTCAGGGCGGATCTAATGGAAAAGCTGGCGGAGATCACTCCGGACGGTCTGGGCCGGTCCTTCCTCTGCAACTCGGGAACCGAGGCGATAGAGGCCAGCCTCAAGTTCGCCAGAGCCCACACTGAGAGGGAAGAGATAATTGCTACGATGCGGGGCTTTCACGGCAGAACCCTGGGCTCGCTCAGCGCGACCTGGAAACGCAAGTACAGTCAACCCTTTAAACCGCTCGTACCCGGCTTTAGCCACGTCCCTTACGGCGACCTGGAAAAACTGGAGGAGGAGATCTCCGAGGAGACAGCAGCAGTTTTGCTCGAGCCAATACAGGGCGAAGGGGGAATTCACCTACCGCCGGAGGGCTATCTCACCGGAGTTCGTGAGCTCTGTGACGAGGTCGGCGCCTTGCTCGTACTGGACGAGGTACAGACCGGTTTTGGCAGGACCGGGGAGATGTTTGCCGGCGAGCACTGGGGTGTAATTCCCGACATAATGGCCGTTGCAAAAGCAATGGGAGGAGGAGCTCCAATCGGGGCTTCCGTTGTGCGAGAGGACATGGAATTTTCGCCCGGTCTCCACGGAAGTACCTTTGGCGGTAACCCGCTGACGGCCCGCGCTGCACTGGCGACGATAAATTACATTCAGGACGAGAACCTCGTCGACCTGGCCCGAGAACGAGGCGAGTACTTCAAGAAAGGGCTAGAAGAGATAGCAGAGGAAAACGAAAAGCTAGTCCGGGAGGTCAGAGGCTTGGGGCTAATGCTTGCTCTTCAGCTCCGAAAAAAGGCCGGGCCGTATCTGGATGCTCTGATGGAAAAGGGAATACTAGCTCTGCCAGCCGGATCGTCGGTATTGAGGTTTCTACCGCCTCTGGAAATTAGCACGGAAGAGATTGATAGAGTTCTTGGTGTATTGAATGAGGTGCTTGATATTTAATAACTCGGCTGGAGATAATCCATGGACAACGTGATCGGTATTTTAACAGGCGCTGTTCGATTACTGCGCCCTCAATCGGAAGTGGTTGAGAGATAACTTTACTTCCGGAGGTGTTTCTTTCCCCCTCGACGGGGGAAAGATAGAAAGGGGGTGAAAAGCCTGAAAACTTCACCCCCACCTTGATCCTCCCCCATCAAGGGGGAGGAAAAAGTTGCAAAGCTTTTATAAGCGTGTACAAGTATTCATTTTTCGTCCGTTCCTGATGGAAGTCAAGAACCGCGCCCCAAGGGACGGGGCTTGTAGAAAAACAGCTTTAATGACGGACCTTGTTC